>CAZWGG010000770.1:0-2835 GCA_964633305.1 uncultured Bacteroidales bacterium | reverse complement strand
TATTTATCAAGTCCTCCCGTCATGAGCTACACTTCATCCCAGTTCATACGGCCCTTCCTGTTCAATCACAAAGATATAAATATCATGGACGTATCAAACTCAAAAGATATACATGAAATTGAAAAATAAAAATAATAACCAGCCACACATGACAGGGTGTAATTATTATAGTAACAACATTTATTTATAAATAAATGGAGAAAATTATAAAACAATTACTGTTACAAGTAGAGGATACTACAATTATAATGAAGCCATTAAGATTATGAGGGAGCATAGTGAAAAAGTCCGGATATTAAAAACCAGTCATTTATCGTTTAACAAGGATGGTTATGATTATTTATTCATCTTAATGACAAGAAGAAAAAATAATAGTAAAGAAAAATCCTGTTAAATACATGTATACCGTTTCTCCATTTTTAGGATTTACGGATAAGTTGGACCATAAAAAAAGTAAGAGGATAAGAATCCTATCCCCTCCATACTAATGAGAATTAATATACAATTCACGTGTTTTATCCATCAACTCCTGCAATTGTTTGATGATGGCAGCCATATCTCTTTCATAAGTTGTAGATTTTGCAGATGAACAACCCAAGTCTTCGGCTAATTGGTTTTCGCCTTCTTCATTGTCAGGATATTCTTTACCATTATATTTGTAAACACATTCTAAACTGGTGCAACAGACAGTTACTTCTATCTGTGCATCACAAAACGTATCTTGTTGGCAGGATTCTTCCGGATCTTTTTCACAATTAGTAACAATAAGGATTAAGCTTCCTATTAGTAACAAAGAAAATAACAAAAAAATTTTTTTCATTTTTATTAAATTTTTTATTGTTTGATTGTTTTGAATCATATATAATATATATTTAAAATACGATATACTTAGTAAATTGTTATAAAAAGCCCCTATTAATTTGGGGTACTTTAAATCTTTTTATTTTATTCAAAATATACATGTTTTTCATACAAATATTCTGCCAAACTTATATTTATTCCATGTCAACCCCAGTTTCATAACTTATCATTTTATCGAATCTAAAGCGTAATAACCTTTCTTGTGCCCTAATTGTGTTTTCCATCTTTGTTTTTAAGCTTTTTTTATCAAAACCAATTTTCGATTTGCCATTTTCACTGGATGCTAGAATAAATACAGACGAACGATCATCTTTTTCTGCAATATCCCCCATTTTTTCTTGTTCTTTCAATAACTTTTTTGATTTTCCAAGCAGTATTGCACCTAAATGAAGTTGTAAATGGTATTCATAATCCTCATTGAAAGCCTGCATCCCAAAAGCAGTTATATCAAGAGCGTTACTTACAATATTTGTTTTAGGTACATATACTGCATTCTTAAAAATAAATACTTGGCTTTCTATGGTCTTAAAGTTTATATTATCAATTTCTTTAATACCTGTTGATTTTGCCAGTTCTATAGCACGTTGATAATTATAAACTCCCCCTTTTTCTAGTCTAAAATCACCTTTTACCCGCATTTCTTCGTTTATTTGTTCACCATCCTTTAGTACTATTTTGCTGTCAATATCAGCCGATATTGACCCCGAAATATTTTCATAAGTTATTTCCGTTTGGTCAAAATTATTACAATCATAAAGTAACTTTCGAATATCCATACGTTCAATATGATTTTTAACATGAATGACAGTTTCACTAGTATCGTTTAGGCTATACCTTACCGAAGAATTCAGTTTACCGTCAAAAGCATCAAACTTAAACTGGTCAATAATATATAAACTGTCGGTAATGTTGAACAGGCCTGAAATATTTTCAATAAAAATCGTGTCTTTTAAATAACCATACAAGGTTGTTTGTATAGAATCTGAAAGATTTAACAGGGCAGAAAGATTTTCTACAAACTTTTTATCATACATAAAGCTATTTACGAAAAGTTTTCCTTTTAACTGGTAACCGTAATTAATCGGTTCGCTGTAAGGCTCATCAGGATTCACTGCAGAAACCTGTACCCCTTTGCTCATTTTCTTATTTTCTGTTGCAACCGTTATAGTGCCTGTATCAGTTAGTAACGTGCCTGATGTTATGAAGGGGGTAAGCGAAGAGTAATCTATATCGCCCAGTTTAAAAATGCCTTCAACATATAATTGTTCCGGCTGGTTTTTTATGACTGTATGGTACAGGTTAGCAATTTCAGTATTATCAAGCCTAAAGTCAATACCACTGAATGCTCCCCCCATACTATTAATGGTAACGGTATCGTTTTGCATACTCAGCTGACCTGAAAAGTTCTCAATACGTTTTAATGTATCGGCCATTGTAACCCACACGTCATCAAAATTCAGACTGAATGAGCTGTTCCCGAAAATCAGGTCAGTCATTTGACCGGAAATGGAATCCAAATTTACTTTCCCGGCAGATATAATACCTGCCCTAATTTCACCCGATAAGTGACTTACTAAAGAATCGGGTATCAGGTGTTGTATTTCATCTAAATTGAGCTTAATTTTAGTATTAATTTCATAGCTTGGATTTTTGAAATCGTTAAGCTTTGCCCATCCTGCCAATGTACATCCGTTTACATCTATATCAAAGTTTTTCACTTTCAGTCCTTTTGATTGAACTTCTGTTAATTTTCCTAGTAACAAAACATCAACAGATGTGTTTTTAATGTTTAGCTTCTGGGAAGGGACTATAAAAGACAAGTGATTGACTTTAACATGTCCTGGCTTCCATGCCAGGTGCCCTGATAAAGAATCAACGGATAAGTCCGAATCCGGCTTAATATAAAAATCGTGAAAATCAATTTCTGCACGGCTTGTTTCGAGGATATAATCAACAAAATCATCACCTATAGAA
>CAZWGG010000769.1:0-2837 GCA_964633305.1 uncultured Bacteroidales bacterium | reverse complement strand
CTTACCTTTCATTACTATAGCTTCTATTTTATCTCTGCATGTTTATCATAGCCACAACAGTTTTCTTGATACCTTTAAGGACGAAGAATCCGTTTGGGGGTTAATTTTCGGATTACTTATTGGTTTGATAATTGGCTTTACTGTTTTAAGAAAAATCCATAAGTATGAGTTGAAAAACATAAAATATCTTAAAGGTTTGTATGATCATCTTTGTAAAGCAGAGTAACGTATACTTCACTTTGTTAGTCCTTTTTCGGACAAAATTAACTGAAGTACCTTACCGCCTTGTTTTACAATTAATACTTTTTCATTCTTAATAATTAAGATGAAATAGATAGATTATCCAGCGCCTTTATGGTAATACAGTTCGGTCGAGTTCTTTGTCAAGATCTTTGTAAAGTTGTCTGCGTGCTGCTTTATCTGAGGAAAGAATCTTACGAGCCTCCTCAGCAACTTGTTTTGCATATTCGCGTGGTACACAAATTACACCATCTCCATCAGCCACTATAACATCACCCGGCCTTATTAATACACCACCAATTGTTACAGGTTTATTAAAAGATTCCAATTCATTCCTTCCCGGTCTTATTCCCCTGCCTCGTTGACTAAGATTAAGATAAACCGGTATACGTTGCTTTATTATTTCGTCCGTATCACGAATACCCCCATTAGAGACAATGCCCCTTGCCCCTTTTTTTACATATCCCAGACTATTGGCAGAGCCAACAGAACCTGTATCACCGTCGCCCTGGACATCTAATACAATAACTGACCCGGGTTTTATAAATTCAGTCCAGGGTTCCGGGGAATAGTTGTTGTACCACTCGCCTTCCCATTTTTTAAATTCTTCAGTAGTCATTGGCCGTTTAACAACCTTATTAGTAGGCACGTACCTCGCAGTTACAGCAATTCCGCAAAACCAATGATCGAAATTATCAATATCCTTCCATAGTGCCTCAATATTTTGGTCAAGAAGCCCAACATTCATTAATCCTACTATATCCATTCCATCTGATACATCTGCCACTCGTAAACCTTCATAAAGTCTTAGGATTTCTTCATCGGTAAGTAGTTGTTCTTCCTGTGAAAAACCCTGGAAAAAAACAAAAACAGAAAAAATCAAGAGTAAAGCCGTAGTTTTCATGTTTGCAAAGGTTTAATAGTTTTATTCAAAATTTATTATTAAATCATCAAGTCTCCTCTTCGGAACATGGTGAGTATTTCTTTCATCTCTCCAGTACTTAATATTATCGGAGCTATCAACATCATCAATTATAATATTCTCTTTTGGCTTACCCAGTGCAATAACTAAAGGTATTTGAAACTTTTTGGGTATTTTAAAGTTTTTCCTAAGCCCAGCACGATCAACAGATCCGAACATACATCCTCCCATGCCTAAACTTGTTGCCCCAAGCAAAATACTTTGAGCAGCTATCCCAACATCAATTTCAACTGTTTGGTGAATTGCAGTATCGCCAAGAACAATAATATAGGCTGTAGGTCTTTCTCCGGGTTCAGTGCCATCCCAATCTTTAAGGTAAAAGGCCCATTTTAGGTGTTTAAAAATTATTTCATTATGGGTTTTATCAACAGATACAAAGAATTTTAATCCTTGTATATTACCACTTGAAGCTGACAACCTGGCATAGTTAATTAATTTTTTTACCGTCTCAAAGTTCATTATTTCATCTCCATAAAAACGACGGTAACTTCTATTTTTTGTTATTAATTCTTCAAAAGTCATCTGATAATTTTATCTTTTATTGAAAAAAAATGGTTTGTACTTTTTCAAAAGCAAAGTTTATTTGGTATGATTAAACTTTTCAAATATATAAAACATTTTAAGTTTGAAAGTGTTTATATGAAAATTTGTCAGTAATAGGATTTATACGAATTATGGTATAAATTCTGTTGGTGAGATGGAAAAAATATTATTTCATTATAATATTCGGTTTTATTGGTATATTTAATGTTCAAAGCATTTGAAAAAAAAATTTCATTTAATAAAACTATTGAAATATGAGTATGTTTAAGCCATTGGGAAATCTTGATGAAGATAGTAAATCCAACACCACAGAAGAAAACGTTGAAAAAGTAAGATGCCTTATTATAGGCTCAGGTCCTGCTGGTTATACAGCAGCAATATATGCCGCCAGGGCAAATCTTAATCCATTATTGTACGAAGGCTTACAGCCCGGAGGACAGCTTACCACAACCACGGAAGTTGAAAATTTCCCTGGTTATCCGGAAGGTATAACCGGGCCTAAAATGATGCAGGATTTAAAAAAACAAGCTGAACGTTTTGGTACAGATTGTCGGTGGGGAATAGCTACCGATGTCGATTTTTCATCATCACCACATAAAATAATTATTGATGATAAAAAAACTATTCATGCCAGTACCGTAATTATTGCAACAGGTGCAACTGCAAAATACCTGGGCCTTGAAACCGAACAACAATTTATGGGATCAGGTGTTTCTGCATGTGCAACATGCGACGGTTTTTTTTATAAAGGCAAAGATGTTGCCGTAGTTGGCGGAGGAGACTCTGCTTGTGAAGAAGCATTATACCTGGCCGGATTAACGAATAAAGTATATTTAATTGTTAGAAAAAACTATCTACGGGCATCTAAAATAATGCAGGAAAGGGTTTTTGACAACCCAAAAATAGAGGTACTATTTGAACATAATACAAAAGAACTTAGAGGAGATAAAGTTTTACAGGAAGCTGTATTAATAAAAAGAAAAGACCAACAAGACGAATCCGAAGAAATAATTAAAATTGATGGATTCTTCCTTGCTATTGGTCATACTCCTAACTCAGAAATCTTTAAGAA
>CAZWGG010000768.1:0-2840 GCA_964633305.1 uncultured Bacteroidales bacterium | reverse complement strand
CATCTGCTCCTGAATGATAACCGGTTAAGAGGTTTTCCGAACCATCCTTAGCGGTAAGGAAAATGATAGGTATATGGCTGGTATGTTCATCCTGTTTTAATTTTTTACACATTTCAATCCCATCCATCATTGGCATCATAATATCACTAATAATTAAATCAGGAAGAGAACCAATAGCATAATTAAAACCTTCTTTCCCGTTCCCGGCATATAATACCTGAAAATTGGGTTTAAATATTTCCCCAATGAATTTTTTAAGGTCAGTGTTATCTTCTACAACTAATATTGATTGTTTGTCCTGATTAATATAGTCATCGTTATATAATATATCATGCTTATTACTTATAAAAGTATGTTGCTTTGATTCTATAACTACTTTTAGAGGGTTTTTATTAAGAACATTATATTCTGTTACAGGGATTCTTATTTCAAAAGTTGTTCCTTTGTTTTTAGAGCTGTCAACACTTATTTTTCCTCTCATAAATCTGGTAAGTTCTTTCACGTAGGCTAACCCTATCCCCGTACCTTCATACTGTGTATTGTTTGTTTCCAGTTGATAGTATCTTTTAAATACATTGTTTAACTGATTTTCGGGTATGCCTATTCCATTGTCTTTTACCGATAATATAAGTTGTGCATTTTCAAATTTTAACCGGACATAAATTATGTCGTCTTCATTGCTGTATTTGAAGGCATTGGATAGCAGATTACTAATTATTTTTGTTATTTTATCTTTATCAAAAGGGCATTCAAAATGCGTATAGTCAGAATCAAACACCAATAAGCATCCTGTTTTATTACATAATCCTTCAAATGATGTTACAATTCCTTTTATATGAGGAATAATATTATCAGTAGCTAAATTTAACTTTAATTTTCCCGAATCGAGTTTCTGCAGGTCAAGTATCTGATTGGTCAGTTCGTTTAACCTTTGGGCATTATTATATATCAAATCAAGTTGTTGTTTCTCGTTGGGCTTCCCGTTAAATGTTTTTATAAGATTTCGAAGTGGATTAACAATTAAGGTAAGCGGCGTTCTTATTTCATGCGATATATTACTGAAAAATCTAAGTTTCAATTGGTCGGCTTCATGTAATTCTTTTGATATTTCCTCTATTTTATTTTTTTGCCATTTTAAGGTTTTGTTATCTTTTTTCTTTTGACGGTAATTATAGAAGATAATAAAACCTAAAAATGCTGTAATTAAAAATCCTACAATAAAAGAGTTTCTTAACAAGATTTGCTTTTTAATTTCTTCTTTTGCCCTGGACTGTTCAAATTCTTTTTGTTTCTGCAAGTTTTCGAATTCAAACCTTGTCTCCCATCTAGCAAGGTTTTCTGTCTCGATTATTTTATTCATACTGTCAGAAATAGAATTATAAAATTGTGAGAATAAATATGCCTGTTTGTAGTTATTCATATCTGCGTAAAGCTTATTTAATTCACCTGCTATTTCTTTTTGAATAGATAACAAATTTATTTTTTTGGTAATGTTCCATGCTTTATGATAATATTTCAGCGCAGTTTTATAGTTGTTTTGCACTTTATAAAAATTCGCCAGGCCCAAATAAGATATTGCCATCTCTCTATCTGCCTTGAAAGGGATTGCAAGCGACAGGCATTTTTCAAAATAATTTTTCGCGTTGTTATAATCCATTAACTCCAGGTAGGTGTTACCAATTTTAATAAAGAGTTTAAGAAATGTGATTTGACTATTTAAATGAGATCCTTTTTCATAGGCATTCAGATAATATTTCAATGCATCGTTGTAATTTTCATTTCTAAAGTATATATCTCCTAAACCCACGTATGTATCAACTATACCTCCCATATTCTTTAGCCGTTTGAATATTTTTAGCCCCTTGTTATAATATTCTATAGCAAGGGAATCTTTAAATTGCAGTTTATATACACCACCTATTTCAAGAAATACTATTGCCTGGTTATTTTCAGGATTTTCATCTTTTGAGCCCATTTCAACTATTTTTTCATAATATTTCAAAGCAACTTCGTAATTCCTTTGAATATCCCTGAAATAATTTGCGAAATTATGATATGCTTGTATAATACCTGATATATTATTAGTTTGCTCAGAACTATCCAGCGCCAATTGTGTATAATGTAAAGATTGTGTATAATTCTCCAACCTGGCGTAAAAATCAGATAAAGCCAGGTATAAAAATATTAAATTTTCCTTGTTATGGACTTTTTCTAAGTTTTCATTAATATTTTGTTCAATAATGGTGATAAGTTCATTTTTATCTAGGAAATTGTTATATAAAGCCCAATAACTTGAACTTATCATATCTGCCCTGTTTATTTTAAGAAAACCTTGTATACCCTGGAAACAATTTTTAACCGCATCTGAATAATTATTTTCTCCAAAAGCAATATTCATTAAATTATATGAGCTCCATGCCACCCTCACAAAAAGATTATTTTCGATACCAATTTTATAAGATTTTTTGTAATAAGACTTAGCGTTTTCAAAATCATGTTGTGTTGCATATCCTGCTGCAAGTGCATCATAAACTTCTGCAATCAATTCTTTTTTATTTACCTTCTTGGACAATTCAAAGGCAAGTAATGCATAGTTAAAAGTTAATTCCTGGCAACAATTCGAGGTGCCCCAGGCAAGTTTGCATAATACAGAGATACTATCCTCAGTACTATTACATAATTCTAACTGGTGTTTTAAACTGTCAATATATGGGTTCCCCCGTATATGTGAAAAGAATGTAAAATAGACGAATACTAAAAATAGTGTAGCGAAGTAATTTTTTTTCATACTATCAATCTATGATAAAATTTTTGATATATAGTCTTTGCAAGAAAACGCC
>CAZWGG010000767.1:0-2843 GCA_964633305.1 uncultured Bacteroidales bacterium | reverse complement strand
CTCGACTTGGTAAAGGAAATCAAAGAAGTAGACAGGGAAAGGATAAAGAAATATACCGAATCGAAACCCAATGCATCATATAGCGAAAAAAGAAACGATGTATGGAAGGTTAAATGTGATGTAGCATTGCCTAACGCTACTCAGAATGAACTGGACATAGAATCGGCAAAAGCTCTTGTATCCAACGGATGCATGGTTGTTGCAGAAGGTGCAAACATGCCGGTTACCCCGGATGCCGTACATTACCTGTTACAAAATAAAATAGGTATGATTCCCGGTAAAGCAGCCAATGCAGGTGGTGTTGCCGTTTCAGGGCTGGAAATGACCCAGAATTCGATGAAATTACAATGGCTGCCAAAAGAAGTGGACGAACGGTTGTTCCAGATCATGCTGGGAATACATGACACCTGTGCCAAATACGGAAAACAGTCCGATGGGTATATCGATTATGTTAAGGGGGCCAATATTGCCGGTTTCCTGAAGGTTGCTCATGCCATGGTAGACCAGGGGATTGTATAAAATAGGTATTGACAGGTATTCAGCCATGTTTAACGAACCGCCGTATACCGGCCGGTACGTATGGCAGTGAGAGAGGGCTGGGGGGCTGCCTAAAAAGCAAAAATTTCTCGCAAAGACGCTAAGAAGTAATAATATAACAATCAACTCTTTGCGATCTTTGCGGCTCTGTGGGAAGTCTTCATTTTCTGACTTTTAAGACAGCTTCTTTCCCTTCTCGATTTATGTACAAGGTGAAACTGAACTACCTTTCCAGATTAAAAATCAAATAGTATTTTATTCTATATTTCTTAAAGTGTAAAATGGAATTGAAAAACATACAATTGTCAGAAAATGGAACAGTAATGTATGATAATTACACATATCAATAATAGAGAGTCGTTTCGTATTTACTTGATTATAAAAGTATTTATCTATTTGAAGTAGTATTGGTCACAAAGGAATAGTACAATACTAATAATAAATTTGATATGCTTAAAAGTACATCAAAAAATAGATTATGATTGACAAAGAAAAAATAACATTAGAAAGTCCCACACAGACATCATACCAGCAACCTTTTTGTTTAACTGATGAAATTCAGGACAGATTCGGGAAAAATCATAACTTTACCATTTATGGATTACTAAAATGATTTTAATGGGAGGAGCAACCAGGCATTTAGAAAAAAGGACTACTGACATGCTTTTGGAGAAAACCAGCCCTGCTGAAAATATTGTTGAATTTGTGCAAAATAAACATTCTGAAAACCAAAATTCTGTTTTTGCACCAATTTCCCTGCCGCACTTGCAAACGGACAAAATGCGCTGGTTCCTAAAAGCTTTCTTTTGTTCCTTTCTATTGATTCTTCTTTTGAATTTTGACTTACGGACTCAAAATGAAAATTCGGATACACTAAAAACAAGGGTAATACTGCTTGGAACTGGAACACCTTCTCCCGATACCGTAAATTCTGGTCCGGCTACTGCTGTTGTCTATGGAAAGCGGTTCTTCCTTTTCGATGCAGGTTCCGGAATAGAAAGAAGGATTAATGCAGCGAAACTGCCTATCAACGGGCCGGAAGCAACTTTTATTACTCATCTGCACAGCGATCATACATTAGGATATCCTGACCTGATTCTTACCTCCTGGCTTATGAGAAGAAAAAAAGTTTTACAGGTTTACGGACCTGGTGGTTTGCAAAGAATGACCGGCCTTTTATTAGAAGCTTATTCTGAGGATATTGATATAAGAATCAATGACCTTGAACAGGAAAAGCGTGAGTATCTGAGAGTAAATGTGCATGAGATAAAACCGGGTATTGTTTATGATAGTGCCGGGGTTAAAATAACAGCAATTCCTGTTTTACATGGCGCATGGAAAGAAGCATACGGGTACAGGATCGATACGCCGGATCGTTCTATAGTTATATCCGGTGATACACGCCCGTGTGATGCCTTGGTAGAAGCATCTGAAGGAGTAGATATTTTAGTACACGAAGTATATGCAGGGGAAAAGCTAAAGCCTGAAAACCGACCTGGCGGCGAGTACTGGGTACAATATTGTAAAAAATACCATACCTCGGATATTGAGCTTGGAAAAATAGCCAGTCAGGCACAGCCAAAATTGGTAATACTTACTCATATAATTCGTTTTGGTGCAACAGATAGTGTCTTGGTAAACGGGATAAGAAAAGGGGGATATAAAGGGAAAGTTATAGCCGGAAAGGATTTGGATATATTTTAAATGCTTTGAGAAACAGGTATTGATACAAAAATAAAAGGGCAGCAGACATGGGGTTTTGGCGGTATGATAAGCCAAACAACTGTCACATCCTCCTGCGGGTCTGGTTGGATTTCCACTGGAAATTATGCCCGACCACATACAAGTGACCGTTTATCTGTAATTTAGGATGAACGAGCATTACATGCATAACGAAGAGATTACAAGGACTATTCTTAACGATACATCTGGACATAGAATGCACATTGCCTATGCTGAGAGTGATGGGTATTGCCCAAGATTTGGATATTCAATTGGATTATTTAAAGAATTTAATCATCCTGAGCTAATTGTTTTAGGATTAAATCCTGATTCATCAGGTTCATTATTAAATAGTTTTTGCCAGAAAACTCCTAATTTGATTGAAAAGTATGGCATTGATGAAATAAACTAAAGCCAACAGGTGGCAAAAAACATTGCGCGGAAAGTGCTATATTTGAACAACATAACACGTAACCAACGTACTATTTTTGTACTTTTTATTTTAAAATTTGTTCCTTAAGTGATTCGACTTCTTCAATAAGTTTATCCAGTTTTTCCCAAATGATTAAATGATAATCTTTCCC
>CAZWGG010000766.1:0-2850 GCA_964633305.1 uncultured Bacteroidales bacterium | reverse complement strand
CCTCAACGGTAGCAGTAAATTCCTGGAAGTTTGTCGACAGCCACCAGCCACTGTTTATTGCAGAGCCATTAATAAGCAGGTCGATATGCTCACCCCCCTGGGTCCCTCTTGCTCTAATAACAAGGGTACTAATTCCAATTACTTCAGATGTGCTGCCAAAATTAATTATGCCGTTGCAGTGCATCCATTCGGTATATGAACCGCCACCACAAGTACCATTAGCATACGCTCCCGTATTATCTTCCATGTTTTCAGCTTCACGCCTTTCACCGTTAATTAAAACATAATCAACCTGAATATCGCGATCGGTACTATCATTATCAAATTCAACTTTAATATTCCCGCCACCATGAATAGTATCGGTATAATCCTGGTAACCGGTGGTAAGTATCCATCCATCGCCCACCATGTTATCATTTCTAAGCAGGTTGATATGTTCATTGCCATGGGTACCGCGGGCACGGATGGTAATTATTATTTCAGGGCCCCTGTCTTCAGGTAGTACAGAAACGTTTGCTGAATCGCTAACACCATCGTATAATGCCTTTGCAGTTATCGTGGCAACACCCGATTTTATAGCAGTTACCGTGCCTGTGTAAGGATCAACAGCGGCAACTTCAGGATTGTTTGAGCTATAAATTACTGTTTTATCAATACCAATCGGTGCCGTTACTTCTACCTCTAGTTTTCTCTTCTCTCCTTCATTTATAGTAAAGGCTTCGGGGTTTAACCATACATTGGTTACCTTATTTATGCAATTAATCCTTACATTGCCTATTTTCCACTGATAACTACTGGAAGGGTTTTTAGCATAAGTCCATTTAAATATTATGGTAGAAGCCCCATTAGTGGGGACATAACATACTGTTTCTTCATAATTCATGGATTCTTTCCAAGTACCGGCTAAGTTCCAAGTTTTTCCGCCATTCATTGAAAATGATACAGAAACAGGTATATCAATAGACCATAAATATTGGTTGAAAATAAGCCTTACTTCTTCAAAACTTTCACAATTCACTTTAGGAGAAACAAGTTCATCAAGCTCATCTATGCCTTTCATATATGCTATATATTCCATTTCAGGGGGATATTCAGAATCAAAATTCTCGATAAACCTCCAACAACTTTCTGGATCATCATAATCATAATTAACAGTTTCCCAGCAATCCTTTGTGCCGGAATTAAACAATTCGGTAAGCTCACCATCATATATAATATCACACCCAGGATTTGTAGTTGCCACACCAAGGACCGGATCTGAATACTCGGGCTCATTTCCTAAAATTGTCCATATATGATAAAAATAAGTCGTCAACGGATCCAAACCGGGATGGATTAATTCGTTAGCCTGTCCGATATATATTATTTCAGTATGATTTCCCAGCTTGTCTCCAACAGAATATGTTTTACCATCTTCCAAATCTAAAATCTCATTTTCGTTTGCATAACTGATGATTACCTGTCGGTTACTTATGGTTTCCCATGTAAGTTTTATTTGGGTAGATGATAAAGTCCGTACAATAAAATTATAAGGTTTAAATTTTGAGAAATCAAAAGTTACCAAGTTAGTGACAGTATCGTAATTGATATTGGTGAGGTGCCCATAAGCCTGTTCACCATTCCATGATTTATTTGAAGGCAGGGTAGATACTGTAAACCCCCTTACATTTTTTCTTCCGGGGAATGGACATTGTTCACTGCTTATAATACCATAGGATGATACAGGATCAAAGTCATCACCGGGATCAGTTCCAGCCCCCGCACAAACAGGGTACATTTTTTGGGGATGTTTTATGTTTATTGTTGACCTTATACTTTGATAATCAGCAAGATCGCTATGGACATGAAAGATAATTAATCCCTGTCCAGGCAGTTCACTGTCAAAAAGTATCTTAGACCTGTTTTCTAACAAAAAATACTCATTTTCTGTTGGTGTAGTGATATAATAATATTCAGGGTTTTCCTCAATATTTTTCATCGTAAATCCTTCTTGTGCTTCAAAAATACGGGTTGCTGTGGCCCATTCAAAAATTTTGGTTTTAATAAATCCATTAGGATGGGCCGGCGCTTTTCCCCAATTATTAAAACATCCGGAACCCATCAAATCCCATTCGCCTGTACCTTCAAACTGTCCGTCAGTTTCTTCATTGATATCATAAAAATCAGGTGACCCTAAAAGGTGCCCCATTTCATGACAAATTGCCCCTATAGAGGTGATAGGGTCAGGAGATTCGCAAGAATCAGGTGAACAGGGATACCAGCAAATTATGTTTCGAAATTCTGATGAACACCCATATGACTTAAATGACATATTATCGTAAACAGGTGATCCCGGGATTTGACTTGTATGAGGCCAAATGGCTTCTTCCGGTCCCCCACAGTGTTCACCCATACCTGCGTAAATGATAAATATTCCTTCAACAAGACCATCATCGTCATTGTCATATTGGGAATAATCAATATCATTGTCGGCCAATGCAAGTGCTTCAGCAGCCATCTCTTTTGCGCTGCCCTCCCCGTATTCTGAACCGTAATAAGCCATATCTTCGCTTAGGCTATATGGGCCATATACATCAGTATTTATTTCCAAATGACCATAAGAAGCTTCCAGAAAATAATCTCGAATACTTCCTTGTGAACTATTTACAGAATAACCGGGTTCATTAAATAAATTGTTGATGGAATCGTTTGTTACCCTAAACGCCTGATCATTAAAAGAGACAAGGATACATATTAATTTATTTTTTCCAATTGGGGAGATTTTGGACATGGTCGTTTTTTTGGTGTTCCTTTTATTAGCTAACGATACCAATAACTGTTTTTGACTAAAGGACAATCCTTTTTTCAAAC
>CAZWGG010000765.1:0-2851 GCA_964633305.1 uncultured Bacteroidales bacterium | reverse complement strand
GGAAATTAGAACCGCGAAATAAGAAATTTAATCTGTCAGAAGAAAACCACTGTTTTAGTTCATTTTTTTTGTTGTTAAGGTTTGTCTCCCAATCTTTTTCTAATTGTTTTATATCATTATCATCCTTATTTGTGTAAAAACAAATTTCAATTTTATGCTCTAATTTTTTCAATACTGCATCATCTTCATCTGTTATTTTATCTATAAACTCTTGAATTTTCCTAAGATTTGGCTGTGATACATCAAAACTGTTTCCTTTCCATATATTTAATGGTAAATCTATTAAATTCAAAAACTGCCCCCAGTTTACACTTGTTGTTTTCTTGGTTTGAATAAAATGGAATGTGATTGATTTTCCAGTTTTCTTAATAAAATCAATCACATCATCAATATTATCATCAAGTGAAAATATTTGTTCAAAATAGTTAATTGAAACAAAAAATGCATCTCCACCTTGAGCAGAACCTAATGAAATAGTTTTACCGATTTTAGTATTAGAATTGAAAAACTGACTTGAACAATGCCAAATGTGCATTGAGTTTACAAACCATTCAAATTTTTCCGAATCTGATTTTCTTCTATCTTTTTTATCAAAATTATTATTGATAAATTTTTCAATATTTTTATCAATTAAGGGCGTTTTTGGTTTACTCATGTTAGTTATTTCTCCTTTAAATGAAAAATTATCTCAGAATATGCACCTTTATCTTTTTCTGTTCGGTTTAATACTGGACGTTTATATTGATTTACTATTTGCATTCCGGCATTTTTTGCAATTGTTGGGTACATATTATACTTATCATTTGCGACAAGGAAAATGTCGTAATCATCAGCTAAAAATCTTTTAGTATTAGTTAAAACTGCGCTAATTCCTTCAATATAGCTTTGTTTTGCTTCTTTGCCTTGACCTT
This sequence comes from uncultured Bacteroidales bacterium, assembly GCA_964633305.1. GTDB lineage: Bacteria > Bacteroidota > Bacteroidia > Bacteroidales > UBA10428 > CAZWGG01. The sequence goes on along the minus strand of CAZWGG010000765.1, from coordinate 1,940 downwards.
TGTAAAGAGGTCCTATTTCTAAGCCATCTTGTCTTTTAAATCCAAATAGGTCATATGAATAAGCGTGTTGTTCGTGGTAATCGATCAATCCAACATAAGGCGGAGAGGAAAAAACACCTTTGATTTTTTGATTATCAGTTAATTCTGCAAATAAAGGATTAATCGTATTCAATTGCTCAACTATATCTATGCTTCGACTATCACCAGTTAGGCATGTATGAAAGGTATTTTTCCTAAGTTTATCATATTGTCCAAGACGCTTCACTGTGTCTTTTGAATAAGTACCCCACCATTTCATTATTGAAAATAATGGTTTGCACATTTTCCCATGTTTACTACAGTAGTAAGTTGCTGTAATAGGTTCTAATAATGTTGCTAAATCAGCATGTGTAGTAGCTCGACAACTTCTTATTGTTCTACTCAAAATTACACTGATGATTTTCTTGGTTTCAAGATTTTGAATTTTCTTAATTTCGTTATGCACAAAGTCAATTTCTTCTCTAATATGCTGTGAGTACCATTTATCAAGAAATGTTTCCTCTTTCTCTTGACGAAGTTTGATTTTATATTTTCTTACTAACTCGTTGTATATTGGTAAAAACTCTGCTTCCTTTTGTTGCCCATAAGTTTTTTCATCAATTTCTTTTCTCTTAACCTTAAACTTATATTCTGGAACAGGAAAATATTTATTATTAAATACATAAAGTTCTTGTAGAAGTTTTTCTTCAAATTCCACAGCATTTGAATCTGCAATAAACTTATTCAATGCTTTTGAAATTCTGTTTATTTCCGTTTGCACATCTACAAGATTGTATTTTTCAACTTTACAGTTTCCAATCATTGTGTTAAAAGCTGATATGTCAATCCCAACAGAGTGAATACCAAGTTCACAAGCCTGTACCATAGTTGTACCACTTCCTGAAAATGGATCTAAAACGATATCTCCAGGTTTAAAATAAACTTCCTTTTTAAATTTATCAGTGTGATTGTCTAAAAAATACTCTACTAATTGTGGTATAAATTTTCCTTTATATGGATGAAGTCTATGGACGTGTTTAGTAGTTTCAGCTTCCTTATATTGTTCAAAAGATAATGCCCAATTTAAATCTTCACCAAGTTGCTCTTTCCATTCTTCTTGTCTGGATTTCTTTTGGTCTTTATAGTATTCAACTAAATCCTCTTTAAGAACTTGCGTGGAGCCATTGTCACCTATTTTTTTTATTCTACCGTATTGAATTAAATAAGAGATGTTGGAAGTTGTAACATTCTTATCTAAATACTCAGAAGCCCATTGGCTAGCTTCTTTGATAGATAATAATTCCGGCATATTATTTATTTTTTGTAATTCCATATTTAATTTTCTTTTCTGCCACCTTTAGAATATTTAAGTCAGCATCTTCTTCCAATATTTTGTATGCGATTTGGTCGCTTAAAAACTCATTGAGAAGTTCTTTTTCGTCAGTTATAAAAAAATTAGAGATGTTTTTGATAAGCGATTTTGTTGGTTGTCTCTCATTGCGTTCAATTTTAGCTAATAATGAAATATCAATTTCGATATTATGTGCAACTTCTTTAAGAGTTAGACCTGCTTTTTCTCTGAGCATCCTTAAGTGCTCACCAAAGGTTCTATATTTCTTTTCTGCCATTGGTCATGTTTTGTCCAAAAATAAAAACTATTTAATAGTTGGACAAATAAAGTCCAAAATATTTTTCAACAATCAGGTGCGAAAGCAAAAATTTGGCTCTTTTGCAAGCTGAAGCATCAGCCTGTGTGTTGGAGCTTGTAAATGTGCCAAATGTGCGTTGGCTTTTCCTTTTATTTGCGGGTCGGCTAAACAAAAATTCCATCAAATTTGCACTGTCGTTCATTTTTCAGGCTTGTTGGTAACGTCAGACTGTCTAAAAACCTCCGGTTTTTGTTAATAACTGAACCGTTCAAT
>CAZWGG010000764.1:0-2860 GCA_964633305.1 uncultured Bacteroidales bacterium | reverse complement strand
AACGTTTTGCTTTATGTTAGATCATCAAAAGATTGTCTTGAAAGGAGTTTCAAGCAATAAAGAATTATTTAAAAAAGAACTTATTAAATCACTTACCTGGTTAAATTCGTATGAAGTAAAAAAGCTAAAAAAGTGGGTGATTGACAATTTTGGTGATATATATCCGGAAATAATTCAAGATGTAATAAATATGAAATACGAATATGTATAACCATAATTTTTCCCCTCAATAAAATTCATGTATTTACAGTATTGTTATAATTACAAAATTGATATACCTATGGATTTAATAGAATTTCTATTATATCACAATTTAATCCCCTTCATGTTCAAATCCTTTGGGTTCAATATGGATGGTAGCTAGAATTTTTAATTCTTTTTTTATTTTTTTTTCAATATTTGTTGCTATCTCATGGGCAGATAAAACATCCATCTCATTTTCAACCTTAATATGAAAGGTTAATTCTTTATTTACAACATAATTATGTATATGATAGTGGTGGGGAAAAACATCTTCTTTATAGAGCGATTTTACTAATTGTTCTATTTGGGCAATTAATTCTCCACTTGGTTCTTCACCCAAAAGCTTACTAATGGCATCTTTAATGATTTTATAAGTTGCATAGAAAAGCATTAAGGAAATAATTACCCCTAAAATACTATCAATCCACCAATAAAGGTTAGTAAAAAATATACCAATAAGCACCATTACAGAAGAAAGTGCATCAGTACGATGATGCCAGCCATCGGCTTTTACCGATAAATTATCAGTTTTTCTTGCAATAAAAAATGCATATTGGGCCAGTCCTTCCTTTACTAAAATTGATGTAATGGTCACTATGATGGCTAATGTGCCAAAATTAGCTGTTTCTTTACTTTTAAACTGAATAATTGAATCTTTCAAAAAATCGTATGCTATTAAAGATAATAAAAAACCAATGAATATAGCGGCTATTTGTTCCCACCTACCATGACCAAAAGGGTGCTTCTTATCGGGCTTCCTGGAAGATAGCATTACACCGAAGATTACAATGACCGAACTTAATGAATCGGATAATGTATGCCAGGCATCTGCTGTTAGTGCAATAGAAGAAGAAACGATACCTGCCCATAATTTCAATCCAAAAAGGCAGGTGTTTATGATTATTGAAATAATTCCTTCAAGATAACTTGCTTTTGACTTATTCATTTGTTAATTTTTTTTTTTGCAACAATAAATGAAAGTGGAATTTTATCTCGAATAATGGTTTCCTTTAAGACAAAGTATCCCTCATGTTCAATGAAGCTTCTAAACGACTTAGCTGACCATTTGTTCTCTGCCCTGAACCCAAAAATACTCATTAACGTTGATATTATCAAGGCCTTAAAATTCTCTCCGTGGCAATAGGTTGGTAAAATGGCTTTTCCCTTATGTTTTAAAACCCTGCATATTTCCCAAAGCGCTTTACCTGCCCCTGATATCAAATGTAAAATATGTTGAGGCAATTACAATACCGAATGTATTATCAGGTTCGTCTAATTGTGTTGCAGGGCCGGTTTTGAATGTAATATTTTGATTTTCCAGTTTTTCCTGTTTGGCCTTTGCTGTCTTAATCATTTCATCAGCATAATCAATGGCCGTAATCTCTTTAACACGCTCAGCAATTTCAAAAGCGATTATTCCTGTTCCTGTTCCTATTTCCAATATCTTATCATTCGAATTAAGTTCTGATTTTATTAACTCCAAAGATTTACTATAGGCTTTATTCACATGATTTGAAATGAACTTGTCGTACTTTCCTGCAAAGGAGTTCCAAAAATCTTTCTTCTTTATTTCAATAGTATTATTCATATACTGTGTAGTTAGATGTATCAAACTATTATAAGGTCTTTTTTATCACATTACTAAAAGGGAAGTATCCTTTTAGTACCCATATAATGGGATATACAAAACATATAGCAGCGAATTTATTTAGGTAAATATTTTCCTGATATTGACCTAAAGGATTGGGTTTGTTCGTTAATCCAACAATTGTCCTTTTCCAGTTCCGAAGCCATAATGACAGCAACCCTTTCTACAATTTCCAAACAAGCTTTAGTATCAAGGAATAACAATCGTGTCCTTCTGGCAAGAAAATCTTCCGGGGTCCTAGCCATTTCATTTCGGACCGCCCATATAATTTCCCCTTCGGTAAAGGGATAGGAATGATGAAGTTTTTTATTAAATTTTTTATTTTCTGCCAACAACTTTTGAATTTCCGGTGCATCACTACCATACTGTTTTAACTCCTTAAAAATTTCAGGGTGATTATGATACCCGTGAACCTGCATGCTTTCGGTAACACATGGTCTTTTCTCAAGATTTCCTAATAATATAGCTTGTTCAATTACATCTTCGGCCATTTTTCGGTAGGTTGTCCATTTTCCCCCGGCAATGCTTATAAGGCCACTTCTTGAAATGCTGATGGAATGCTCCCTTGAAATTGCCGCAGTATTGCTTTCACCTGTTTCCTTTATTAAAGGACGTAACCCTGTAAAAACACTTTTTATATCTTCAATTTGAGGATCTTTTGTCAAATACCGGGCAGCATGGTACAACAGGAAGCTTATTTCATCATGAGTTGCCTCAGGCTCCAATGGGTAATCATTAACTGGTGTATCTGTTGTACCGACAATTATCTTATCGTGCCATGGTACAGCAAACAGTACCCTTCCGTCATCGGTATGAGGAACCATAATTGCACTCTCGCCAGGAAGAAACGATTTATCCAATACTATATGTACCCCTTGGCTGCTCGTCAGTATTTTTTCTGCTTTTTCATCATCCATTTCCCTTATATTATCTACAAGCAGATTTTCCTGTTTGAGGATGTCTCCAATG
>CAZWGG010000763.1:0-2863 GCA_964633305.1 uncultured Bacteroidales bacterium | reverse complement strand
AATTCTTTTCTTCAGTATTGTAAAGAAAGTAAAATATAATAAATCACAATTATGGAAGTTATCAGCTATAATAGGTTTGTTCTAGTGTTCTGTCTTGTTTTTGTCGTAGTAACATCGTGTAAAAAAATAGAAGAAATAAATCAAGATCCTGAAATTAAGCCTTTACAACATGGGTTTAAAACTTCGGCAGCCATTGGTTATTGTGCATCATTGGCCAGTACTTTCTTCAAAGGTGAAGTATTACCTGGAAATGTAATAATTAGCTCGAAGAAAAAAACTACTGATTCTGAAACTGGGATTATATTGGTTACAATTAATGATGCCTATCCTCTTCCTTTTAACTCGTCGGTGGGTCAAATAACAATTGCCGGCATTTGGAGTGAAGACGGAGGTATAATTACTGCCTTATTTAGTGATATTAATATTTTGGAAGAAAAGTATGAATTTAGGGGGATTCATACGATTCCTGTAATAGAAAAAGAAGACGGTAATATTTTAACTCTATTTGCAGAAGAAGATATTGTTGTTGGCGAAGGATCTGATACATTATTAAACTTAAACCTTTCGATTGCACAAATTTATTTAGAATTAGAACGTCTTGAAGCTGAAAAACCAGGAGATGCCTTTGCAGCAGTGCAGCAAAATGTTTGGTTTATCACTATTGATCAAAACAGTACTATGTCGGAAATTTATGACGATGAATATACCGTTCACGGGGGAGGACAAATTGTTGAAGTAACAAGTAATACCAGTGGTATCCTATATCATGCAATGATTGATACAAAGTTTGTTTATTCAACATGCAATATGAATCCTGTCTCCGGTGTTGGGTTTATACAAAATTTGAAAGTTGGGGACATACTTGACTTAGGACATATTTTTCTGAACTTTCACGAAAGATGTGATGGAAAAGCTTATGTTGAAGTAGCTACCGGTAAATACTTGGCATCAAATCACAGGAATGTGAACCTTAACTTCTACTAAATTTAACCTCCAACATAGTTTTGGGCCTATGGTTTATAAGGCCAATATAAGATACATTCCCCACTAACACAGAAATAAGATAGAAACAAAAGATAAAATTAATTATTGGTTTTCATTAAAATATTTTTTGCTTTATCAATTGTTTCAACGGGCAATTTACAGGTGTTATTTTTACAAATATATATAAAGGTTTTATCTTTAACATACCTGTTCTTTAATATAGGTAATTCACTTTCACTGTTGCATCCTGCAAATAACATTCCGGGTCTGAATTCCTTAATTAATTCATTTAAACAAGCTAAATATTGAGAGCCTGTGATAACAATTTCTATAGAAGGTTTTGAGGAGAAAAGCTCAACAATTCCCCATTTGGCATAGAAACGAATATATTGATAAATATTTAACCGTTGTGAATTAAGCATATTTTGAGCAATTTCACGGTAGGAAATGTTATTGAAAAATTTATACAAATAATAAAGATTCAAAGCCATTGTTGAATTTGAGGATGGAATCACACTATCATGAATTTCCGTTTTCTGGGATAATTTGTTATCGTTTGAGGAACCTGAGAAATAAAACAGCCCGGATTCTTCATTAAAAAAATGATCGATAACAAATGAGGTAAGACTATTTGCAGTAATTATCCAGTTTTCATCAAGTGTTACTTGGTACAATGAAATAAAGGCCTGAATTGTAAAACTGTAGTCATCAAGAAACCCGCTGATAGTAGCTCTCCCATTTTTATAACACCGGTATAATTTGAAATTTTCACCTAACATATTGTTAATCAAAAATGTTGCATTTTTTAATATGAGGATAACTGTTTTATAAGATTTAACCAGCTTTTATCCGGGAAATAGGGACCTCCGTATACGGGTTTGCCATTTGGTAAAGTAAAACAGTTAATGACCAACCTCCCCTTCCTGTCATCACCTGCACTGCATCCATATATACTTTATCAATGTCAGGCCGTTCTTCCCTGTCAACTTTTATACATACTAAATCTCTATTCATTTGTTCTGCAATTTCTTCATTTTCAAATGATTCATTTTCCATAACATGACACCAGTGGCAGGATGAATAGCCAATGCTTACCAAAAAGAATGACAGCAAGTACTTAACATGTTAGAATTTAAATAAAAAAACCATCTTTAAGGGGATGGTTTTATTAACAATAATCAGCAGTTCAAAACAATTTATTAGCAAGCTAATTCACACTTCATTTTAAGTTCTCTAATTTTACTTTGCAGTTCCACAATTTCTTCTTTCAGACCGCTGGCGTCATTTCCTTCCGATTCTAATTCACGAATACACCTTTTATTTAAAACAATATTCTTTTGATATTCGAGAATTTTTGAAACCAAATTTGTTACATTTAATTTTACGTCAAACATAGATTGAGATATTATTTTTAGTAAATGTTAAAGAATTCAAATTTCAATTTATGATATCAAATACATCTTTTTATTTATTTACGAATTAAAAAAGTGTTTCGTTGTTTGTTTTATCAAAGAAAAAAGGTTGTTTGTCAAAAAAAATAAACAGTTCGTCAAAAGAATGACCTAGGTCACCGTAATTTTAGAAATAAAAAAATCCCGGTTCATCAATTTGACAAACCGGGATTAAAAGATTGGCAACGACCTACTCTCCCGCAACTGCAGTACCATCGGCGCTGATGAGCTTAACTTCTCTGTTCGGAATGGGAAGAGGTGGTACCTCACCGCTATAATCACCTAAAGTCTTTATCCCGCAAAGGAGCAGGATTTATACCTTATGACGTATGTATAGAAGAAAAGTATTTATAAAGATGCCAACAAGAAAGCTCACGGGTAATTAGTACTGCTCAGCTTTGACGTTACCGCCTTTACACCTGCAGCCT
>CAZWGG010000762.1:0-2864 GCA_964633305.1 uncultured Bacteroidales bacterium | reverse complement strand
GAATTAATTATCCACTCTCTCATCTTTTTAATACAATCAAAATCCGATTCCCACTTTAGCCGTTTATTGGATTTATATCTTTCATGAGATCCTGAGGTGGAATGACCTAATGGTTGTGTAATTTCATCGACATGAAAAAGTACAGGTATATGATTTTTGCGAGAAATAGCAATACCTTTTTCAAACATTTTGCAAAGACCTGCATAGTCCCAACCTTTTCCATAATAAATAAGAATACCATTCGTTCCATCTTCTTTCTCAAACCCTTTTAAAGTTTTAGAAATGCTTTCCTTAATTGTTTGGTATTTTTTGGGTACAGAGATTCCATACCCATCATCCCATATGGCAATTGCCATTGGGACTTGAAGTACACCTGCTGCATTTAATGTTTCAAAAAAATGGCCCTCTGATGTGCTTGCATCGCCAATTGATCCGAAAGCTACCTCATTTCCTTTATTTGAAAAACCTGTGTTTTGTTGAAGGACAGGGTTATTTCTAAATAATTTTGAAGCAAACGCTAATCCTAAAAGTCGTGGCATTTGTCCGGCAGTGGGTGATACATCAGATGAAGAATTTTTTTGTTTTATTAATTCTTTCCATTTGCCATATTTATCAATACTCCGGGTGGCAAAATGATTATTAAAATTACGTCCTCCATTGCCCGGGTTGTTATTCAAATCTGTGTCTCCATATAATTGAGAAAAGAATTCTTCCAGCGTGTAAAGCCCTGAAGCTATCATAAAAGTTTGATCGCGATAATATCCCGAACGCCAATCGCCCGGCATAAAATTTTTCGCGTATGCAATTTGAGCAATTTCCTTTCCATCTCCAAAAATGCCAAATTTTGCTTTCCCATTAAGTACCTCTTTTCGTCCAAGTATACTTAGTTGCCGGCTTTGGTTTGCAATCAGATAGTCGTGAAGTATTCTCGTTTTGAATTCAACAAAGGTTATACCATTTTCTAAGTTAATTTCTTGTTTAATCATATTTAAACCTTATAACAATAGTAATTTTTTATTTCTCTGTGTTTGTAACAATTATTACAAGAAAGAGTTTTTTATTCGCTAATCATTTCACAAAATTATCAAACTATAAATTTCTTGTTAAATTCTTCTGAAAAAAGAATCTTTTTATCTTTGCATTTCTTTCTAGAATAGAAATTAAAATAGTATTAATACTTTAAAATATTTAATCTACAATGAACAAAGAAATAATTGACAAAGCAGCAGACAACATACGTATTTTATCAGCAGCCATGGTTGAACAAGCCAAATCCGGTCATCCCGGGGGAGCCATGGGTGGGGCTGATTTTATAAATATCTTATATTCAGAGTTTTTGAACTGGAACCCGGAAGATATGGAATGGAAAAACCGTGATAGGTTCTTCCTTGATCCGGGTCATATGTCACCCATGCTTTATTCAATTCTTACGTTAACAGGAAATTTCTCACTTGAAGATATAAAAAATTTTCGCCAATGGGAAAGCCCTACTCCCGGACATCCTGAAAAAGATATAAACAAAGGGATTGAAAATACTTCAGGTCCCTTAGGCCAGGGACATGCAATGGCCGTTGGTGCTGCAATAGCTGAAAGGTTTCTCGTTTCCAGGTTTGGTGAATGGATGGCCCATAAAACCTATACATATATTTCCGATGGAGGCATACAAGAGGAAATCTCGCAAGCTGCGGGACGAATTGCTGGTCATCTTGGATTAAGTAATCTTATTATGTTTTTCGACTCAAATGATATTCAGCTTTCAACCGAAACAAGTGTGGTGACAAGTGAGAATACAGCAAAAAAATATGAAGCATGGAATTGGAAAGTGATAACGATTAATGGAAACAATCAGGATGAAATTCGTAATGCTTTAAAAGAAGCTAATGAAGAGAAGGAAAGACCTACGCTGATTATTGGTAAAACCATAATGGGCAAGGGAGCCGTTACAGTAGAAGGAAAATCCTATGAACGACAAACATCTACACATGGAATGCCCCTTAGCGGCGCAGGCGCATCATTTGAAAAAACAATTGAAAATTTAGGTGGAAAAGCCGAAAACCCTTTTTCCATTTTTCCTGAAGTAGAAGCATATTATGAAGAAATTTTAAATAAAAAAACAATACAGGCAAAGACAAAAAAAGAAACTGAGTTGAAATGGTCAAAAGATAATCCTGAACTGGCCAAAAATCTTGAACAATTCTTTTCAGGTCAAGTACCTAACATAGACTACAGTAAAATAGGACAAAAAGAAGATTCGGCCACAAGAGGGGCGTCAGGAACTGTTCTTGCTTACTTTGCAAAGAATGTGGAAAATATGATTGTTGCTTCTGCTGATTTATCAAATAGCGACAAGACTGATGGTTTTCTAAAAAATACAACACCATTAAAAAAAGGCAATTTTTCGGGTGCATTTTTACAAGCAGGCGTATCTGAATTAACAATGGCTGCTATAGCAAATGGTATGGCCATTCATGGAGGAGTTATTCCCGTTTGTGGAACTTTCTTCGTATTTTCAGATTATATGAAACCAGCAATAAGGCTTTCAGCACTGATGGAACTTCCGGTAAAATTCGTCTGGACACACGATGCATTTCGTGTAGGGGAAGATGGCCCAACTCACCAGCCTGTCGAACAGGAAGCCCAAATAAGGTTAATGGAACAGTTGAAAAACCATTCAGGAAAAAACGGTATGCTAGTATTGAGACCAGCAGATTGCCATGAAACTACTATTGCCTGGAAAATGGCTATGGAAAACACAGAAACCCCAACTGCTCTTATTCTCTCACGGCAAAATATACCCACCTTGCCTGCCAAAACCGGTTCTACAAGGTTTAATGATGCACTCGAAGCAAAAAAAGGTGCATATA
>CAZWGG010000761.1:0-2867 GCA_964633305.1 uncultured Bacteroidales bacterium | reverse complement strand
TAAAAAATGTAGCATAGGTCTTAAAAATTTGTCTACTTTTTTGTTGCAATTCCAATGTATGAAGTACTTCTTTCAGGTACAACTGGAAATAGGTTTTGGTGGAATAGTAATTCTTCATAGTTCCCCATTCCAGGATATTCTTCATTTCTTCGTTGTGGTAATCAAACATACTCATGAGAGAATGTTCTTTTTCATCAATACCTAGGTACCTGTTTTTTACAGCTTCAGCAGTTACAAGCACTTTCTTCAGTTTTAATTCCTGGTAGCATTCGACCATGTGGCTGCGAATTTGTTCCAGGATGGTATTAAATGTCTTAATTTCTTCACTTTTCCCCTTGGCTTTACCTTTTCCGTGATCCCAGTTATCCACATGGATGTTCTTTTTGATGGAAAGCTCAACACGTTTCCCGTCAACAGTGATCCGGGCATAAATAGGAGCATGGTTTTCCCTGGCTTTTTGTCTTTTGATGTAAAAGACGATTCCGAAAGTGTTTGTTGTTGTCATACAAAATACGTTTTAGATGTTATTAAATCGTTTTCTGAAAAAGGTCACCGGCAACCATCCAAAACGACCTTCAAAAACCCGCTAAAAACAGCCAAATAATATTATTCAACATTTTGATTATAAATAACTTATGTGTTATTCGGTGACCCAAATATAAAATAAAATTTTGGTCACCGAATAGGTCACATGAACGTTGAAAATATTTGTTTCGATTTTGTAAGAGAAAAAATTAAAAGCCCGAAAATCATACGATTAACGAGCTTTTAAATTCATTTAGATTGTAAAAAGTCGGGGTGAGAAGACTCGAACTTCCGACCCCATGCACCCCATGCATGTGCGCTAGCCAACTGCGCCACACCCCGTATTAACCACCGTAGCTTTCTCTGAAGTCCGAAGCTAAGGTGTATTTTATCTTTTTTAAAGAACGTTTCTTAATTGATGCCAAAAAATATTTAGGTTACTATTTTCCCACCCCGGCCTTTGGCTATCCCTCCCAAGAGGGGATAGTTTCATTCAAAGGCATATCATATATTCGGGTATTGTACTGTTATCACAGATTTTATTTTCCCCGCAAAAATAATAAAAAAGCTTAATAAACCTTCCAGTTTGTTATTTAATCATTCCTGCACATACGGTTTCATTGGTACCTTCATCAACAAGAATAAGGCTTCCTGTTGTACGGTTTTTGTGATACGAGTCGTAGCACAAAGGTTGTGTGGTACGTATAGTAACCTGTGCAATTTCATTTAGTCCTATGTTTTTGTCTTCGTAATCCTTTTCGAGGTTGTTTACGTTTACTTTAAAATTTACATCTTTAATTACGCACTTAGCATCTCTTGTTGTATGTTTTATCCAGTATTTTCCGCCCAATTTCATTGGCTTTTCGTTTAACCAGCATATCATCATGGTTATGTCTTGCCCTACCTGCGATTGGTTAATTTCATTTACAATCATATCGCCCCTGCTAATGTCAATATCATCTTCAAGGGTAAGTGTAACAGATTGTGGAGGAAATGCAATATCAATATGGCCATTCATGGTATCAATCGACTTTATTTTTGAAGTTAATCCCGATGGTAATATAGTAACTTTGTCGCCTGGTTTGAAGACCCCGCCCGATACCCTGCCGGCATATCCACGGTAATCGTGATATTCATCCGACTGGGGCCTGATCACATATTCCACGGGGAACCTGGGGTCGGTAAAATTCCTGTCGCTGTTAATATGTACATGTTCAAGCAAATACATAAGCGTTGGGCCATCGTACCATTCCATATTTTTAGATCTGTCAACCACGTTATCTCCTTTAAGGGCACTGATAGGTACAAAACGAATATCTTTTATTTCAAATTTGGAAGACATGTTTTTATAATCTCCCCTTATTTTTTCAAATGTTTCTTCACTGTAATCAACAATGTCCATTTTGTTAACACAAATAATTAGATGAGGAATTTGAAGCAGAGAGGCTATATATGAATGCCTTAGAGTTTGTTCAACGACACCGTTCCTGGCATCAATAAGGATAATAGCTGCATTGGCTGTTGAGGCGCCTGTAACCATGTTACGTGTATATTGCACATGTCCGGGAGTATCAGCAATTATGAATTTTCTTTTGGGAGTGGCAAAGTACCTGTAGGCAACATCAATTGTTATTCCCTGTTCTCTTTCAGCACGCAGTCCATCGGTAAGTAAAGCCAGGTTTACATGTTCTTCTCCGCGGTTAATGCTTGCACGTTCAATGGCTTCAAGCTGGTCTTCAAAAATAGCTTTGCTGTCATATAATAACCGTCCAATTAGTGTGCTTTTTCCGTCGTCAACACTTCCTGCAGTTGTAAAACGAAGCAGTTCCATGTTTAAGTATCCGGCCTGTGCGTCTTTAAAATCTTGCATTTTTATTGTTTCAAGTTTATGGTTACTTTTTTTATGTTGTCTCAGACTGTTTCGAATAGTTTCAGGTTTGGTGAAAAACAATAAAACAACATTTTCATTCAGCTCTTAAAAATACCCTTCTTTTTTTCTGTCTTCCATGGCAGCTTCGGAACGTTTATCATCATACCTGCCCCCCCTTTCGGTTACTCTTGTGGCAGCTACTTCTCTAATGATATCTTCCAGTGTATTGGCCCTTGACAAGGTTAGGCCGGTACAAGTTATATCGCCTATAGTACGGCACCTCACATCCTTTATTTCTGCTTTTTCGGAATCTTTCATGGCCATGAAAGGCACTTTTGCCAGCCATACTCCATCGCGATTAAATACTTCACGTTTGTGGGTGAAATACAGGTCAGGGATTTCAATATCTTCCATGTAGATATATTGCCAAACATCCATTTCTGTCCAGTTACTCAGGGGGAATACACGAAAA
>CAZWGG010000760.1:0-2867 GCA_964633305.1 uncultured Bacteroidales bacterium | reverse complement strand
CATTGAATTTGGCAATTCCATCGGTTGTCCAGTTTCTAATCTCATCTTCTGTTTTTCTTTCCTCTTCTTCTTTTTGTTTTTGAATAAGGTCATCTTTCAGCTTATTTAAGGAATTAGCAAAAAGATCATTATCACTATTGGCTTCAAATTCAATGTTTAGATTACCTGAAGAAACCTCTGTTACAAAGTTTGATGCCTTTTGTATCCGCTGTGAAAGACTATTGATATAGGATGCTGCTTCATTTAGCTCATCCCCGGAATACATTTTAAGTGTAACAGAAGCATCACCTTTAATCAAAGACTGTAAAGTATCCCTAATTTTGATAATTTTACCTGATAATCCATTACTAATTCTATTTCCGATAATGGTAACAAAAGCTAGAAGAATTAGTATAATTAACAAGGTCAACCAAAGCATGTTGATTGAAACATTGAGCATATTATTCTTTTTAGCCTGAACAACTAAAAACCAATTGATATTGTTAAATTTTACAGGACTAATAGAAGCCATGACTTTTCCCCCGGTACAATCATTAAATAAAAAACTTTTAGTATAACCAAGTTTTGCCTGTGCAAAAACTTTTAAATTAAGCCCAATCATTTTAACATCAGTAGACAAACTGTCAATTCTGGCTAATGTTTTGTTTTTAATTCTATTTCTTTTTAATTGTTTTATAAATGTATTTTTTGATTGAATGATACGTAAGTCATTACTTCTATAAGTAAAATCTTCTCCAACCAGGTAACTATTTGTATACTCTTCATTGTCCTTATCATCTCTAAGAAGAGTAGTTTTATTTAGTATGTTATCAAATAAACTTACAGATAATTCCAGGGCTATAATTCCTTTTTTTTCACCGTTATCAAAAATTGGGAATACTATAAAACTTACCGGTTTAAGCAGTGCGGGAAAGTACAACTCCATATCTGATATTACAGGCTTTGATGACGGTGATAACTCCATTGCCTGTTGATATGCAAGCGACAAATTTAGATTTTGATACATTCCTTCTGTAAGATTTGATGCAAAATCTAAATTTTTTTGTATTGAATATATGATGTCCCCCGTTTTATAGTCAATTAGTAAAATATCACTAACTCCCATCTGTGACTTTATTTTTCTGAAGTAATTATGATATTGCGTATGATAATAGCTATAGAGGCTTCCATCTTCGGCTGATAACATTTTATATTTGTATCCAAAATGGTACTTATTGTTTGTAATATAGCGATAATGAAAATATTTGTTTTTATTATTTTTTGGTAATAAGTCGTTAACTGAAAAATCTAAATTAGCTTTTGTATTTAAAACCTGGGCAACCTCTAATTGATAGTTGTCTTCCAGTTGGGGCAAGATTTGAGACATTTCATAGGACGAAGGAGCACCCATATCACTGAAAGCATCACTGAGGTTAGTCATGGCACTTTTAACTTTAGCATCCTTTGCCAAAAGGACAAGTTGATTACTTAGTTGTTCAATATATGATTCAATCCGCTGTTTTTTCAGTAAAGTTATTGTCTCAAGAGTTGAAAACGCTTTCTTTTTCTCCGAATGTCGAGCTATACCATAAGAAAATAATAAAAGAATTATAATTACTGAAAAGCTAATTAGGAAAATACCACGTTGTATTTTATTTTTCAAACTCATAAAAGATGATTTTTGGCTATCATTAATATTTAGCCGCTTTGAAGTTTTATTTGCCTGATCTTCCTTTTCCATTGTTAATTCATGATTTTGCATGGACTGATAGCTTTTGAGATGAAAGATATCAAAATTAATTAGATTTGCGTTCTTTAAAAATAGCAAAAATCAAATCAAAACACTCAATTTAAATCAATTTAGCAAAAAAAAATGAATTTTCATCAAATCAAATATACAATTCTGTTTGTACTTTATTTATAGTGATTCTTTTCAAAAATCAAGGTTATTGAGATAGTTAGTGGCTGCGTGAAAACTCCAATTGCTGCGTTATGCTTGTCCGAAAACTGGTCATTTACGCCCGGTAAACTCCCATTTTTCGGCCATCGCAAGCCTTGCACTTGAAGCTTTCGCACAACCACTTAAAAAATACACGACTTTTCGTGCTGATACTAGTTACCTGCAATTTTTACTTTTGATATTCGAAACAGTCATTTCTGTTATCTTTGCGCCTAAATTGTAAAAGTGAACAAAAGTTTTCGTGTAAATATCTACAGTTTGTATGTGATTAAGATTTCAAAATGGCTAATGCTATACATGCCCATTGTGAAACTCTTTTATGTAGAAAACGGACTAAAAGATTTTGAATTATTTATATTACACTCTATTTATTCGGCCGTTATTCTTTTATTGGAAATTCCTTCAGGTTATGCTGCTGATAGCTGGGGCAGGAAAAAATCATTGGTTATTGGTACCTTTTCTGGTTTTGTAGGTTTTGTATTGTACTCATTGTTTCATGGGATGTGGGGATTTATATTAGCTGAAATATTTCTTGGTATTGGCCAGGGATTTGTTTCCGGTTCTGATTCGGCCATGCTTTATGATACTCTCCTTGAGGTTAAAAAAGAAAAAGAGTATATGAAGTACGAAGGCAAGGTATCAGCAATTGGTAATTTTTCCGAGTCTATTGCCGGAATAATAATTTCTATCCTTGTGATACTGGGTTTAGAAAGTTTCAGAAGGGTATATTACTTTCAAGCCCTAATAGCATTTACGGGCATCCCGGCGGCATTAGTATTAACCGAGCCTTTAAAACATAAAAAGCTTGTTCCTAAAAACTTTTCATATATTATTGACATATCTAAGCAGGTACTATTTAAAGATAAACGACTAAGCTTAACGATTATTTTTTCTTCTGTAATTGGTTTCTCAACCCTCACAATGGCTT
>CAZWGG010000759.1:0-2876 GCA_964633305.1 uncultured Bacteroidales bacterium | reverse complement strand
CGTAAATAACAATAATAGAGAAACACTTAAGATTATTGGTGTTGTTAATAATATACATCAGGAATCATTGAGGAAATCAATAAAACCTACAGTTTATAGATACAGTACCGAAGAAATATATTGTGCTATTAGATATAACTCATTGCTAAGTAAAAGAAAAATGATAAAACAGGTTGAATCTACTTTTAATTCATTTTTCCAGGACGCCACTTTTCATTACTTTTTTCTAAAAGATTTTTTTAATACCCAATATGTATATGAGAACAATTTGGGAAATATTGTAAAGATTTCAACATTTTTAATGCTTTTTCTTGCATGTTTAGGAATATTTGGTTCAGCACTTTTCACTTCTTTTCAAAAAACCAAAGAAGTTGGAATCCGAAAAGTTTTTGGTGCTAACACCATAACGGTACTTCTTTTACTTCTAAAAAATTATTTTAAAATTATTGCTTTGGCTTTTTTAGTTGGTGTTCCAATATCATATTATGCTTTAAATACCTGGCTAAACAATTATGCCTATAGAATTAATATGGGTATTAGTATGTTTTTAGTCCCTATGATTTTGTTATGCTTAATAATCTTAATAACAATAAGCTATTATATTATAAAAGCTTCCTCAACAAATCCTGTAAAAACTATTTATCATTATTGATTGAAAAAAATTGAAAAGATTCAAAAACGAATCTTAAAAGTCAAGACAATCAAATTTCTCAAAACCTTTAAATCCCGTGCCTTCCTTCTCATATAAAATACCAAAAAGTAATAAACAAGAATACTACAAGTTATCGGCTGCGCAAAAACGAATGTACTTCCAGCAGCAAATTGAGAAAAATAATACCAGTTATAATAATTCCCTCAAATACCTGGTTAAAGGAGATTTGGATATTTTAAAATTAGAACAATGCATCAACAAAATCATTCAAAGGCATGAAATATTGCGAACGTCATTTCTTGTTATTCAAGATCAGGTTATTCAATATATCTCATCCGAGGTGAAAATAAAAATAGCTTATGTTGAATATAGCAAAGAAGATTGGAACAATCTATTCTATAAATTTATTCAACCATTTGACCTGTCTGAATGTCCGTTATTCAGGGTTATGGTTATTAAAAAAGGAGAAAAAGAATATGTTTTATGCTGTGATTTTCATCATATCATATCAGATTATGTATCAATCAGAATTTTTTTTAATGAACTTTCCGCTTTATACAATAATAAAGCATTACAAGAAGTAAAATTTCAGTATAGGGATTTTTCCGAATGGCAAAATAAAATATTTAGTTTAGGGAAATATTCTGAACAGGAAACTTACTGGTTAAATAAATTTAAAGCAAGTATTCCCGAGTTGAAGTTACCTTTCGATTTTAATAATGATAAATATTATAGTCAAAATACATCCGAATTAATAACATTTTTTATTGAAGGAAAAGAAAAGATTCAAAAAACAGCATACCTAAACCACACATCACCATTCATTTATTTGCTTGCAGTATTTAATGTTTTAATGTTTCATTATACCGGTCAAAATGATATTATTATTGGTACAGCCATTAATGGAAGAAATTACATTGATACTCAAAACATTATGGGAATGTTTATTAATATGCTGGCCATAAGGAATTTTATTGATGCAAATCAATCATTTGTTGACTTTTTAAAATCTGTTTCAAATAATTGCTTGGAAGCTTATTCGAATCAGGATTATCCAATAGACGAACTTATACGGAAAATAAATATACATAATAAACATAATATTAGGCAATTATTCAATACTGAATTTGCCATGATAGCCAATGAGATTGAAAAAATTGATCTTAACGGCTTATCTTGCAACTTAATGGATGAAGATATGAAGTTTGCAAAATTTGACCTTCACTTCCAGTTAATTAATACCTCATCAAGCTTAAAGATTATTATCAGGTATTCAACAAAACGTTTTTTAAAGGATACAATAAAAAATTTGAAAAATCATTTCCAGGAAACCATCTCCCAAGTTTTAAATAATCCTGAACTTAAATTAAAGGATATAAGGTTATCTCATAATTATGTAATAGCTGACAATGACCTTATTCCAGATGATAATGATGAATTCAATATATAAAAATATTTCTATTGTAAGTAATTTAATATGTAGTCAAAATGAAAGAATATAACACTCTTAACAAGTCAAAAGTTATTAGTAATCAATTTTTACGGGAAAAAGAATTTTGGTTTAAGAATATCAAAAAAGATACAGATATAAGTCGATTTCCGAGAGATTTCTATGAAATTATTGATGACAATAAGCGTTTTCATAGTCATGAATTCATATTAAGTATGCATCTCCGGGGAAAACTTACGCAAGTTGTTAATGACTCTGATTATAAGTTATTTATATTGCTATGCACAGGAATTATACAATTACTTTATGCATATACAAAAAATAAAATTGTCACACTTGGTATTCCTATTTTAAAACAAAAATCAACGGGCAACTTTGTAAATACTATTCTTCCTCTACATATTAATTATGATCCATCAGTTTCATATAAATCGTTCATAGGCCAGTTAGCAGAGGCCATAAAAAAATCTATACAACATCAAAATTATCCCATTGAAACTTTAATAAGCGATTTAGGGATGTCATACGAAAATGGGAGTGATTTTCCTCTTTTTGACGTAGTATTACTTTTAGAGAATATTCATAATAAAGAATACATCAAAAATATTAAAGTAAATTCCATATTTACTTTTAAAAATGAAGGGAATAAAATATCGGGGAAGTTCGAATACAATAACAATTATTTCAATCAGATTAATGTTAAAAGAATTGTCACTTATTACCAGAAGGTTTTAGAAGACTCGTTATTTAACCCCGATAAGAAATTAGAAAACA
>CAZWGG010000758.1:0-2882 GCA_964633305.1 uncultured Bacteroidales bacterium | reverse complement strand
TTGGCATGTGCTGTTTTAGCCCGTTGTGCAAAAATGTCAAGAATAAGGTTTGTACGGTCTAACACCCTAATTTTTAACTCACGGTCAATATTCCTTAACTGGCTGGGTGATAATTCATCATCAAAAATAACCAGGTCAATATTATTCTCGTTGATAAATTGCTTTATTTCCTCAAGTTTACCTGAACCAACAAAGGTTTTTGAATTCGGGGCATCAAGTTTTTGTGTAAATTCACCGATAGCCAATGCCCCGGCAGTTTCAGTTAAAAAGGCCAATTCATGGATATTCTCTTTTACATCACTTTCGCTTTGATGGTGGTTAATTATTCCTACCAAAACTGCCCGTTCCTGCTCAACTTGTGTTATATAGCCTGTCATTATTTATATACAGCTTAAAATCAGCTTGCAAAGATAATTATTTATCTCAAAATCATTTGAAATATTCAGGTATCTCACGGAAGGCTTATATGTGAATACTATAATTCTAAATAAAATATATTGCTTGTTTTGTTGAAATAATCAATCAATTTTCAACAACCTGCATCCCCACACTGTCAGGTAACATAAAGAAGAGCGATATTATTAAAAATAATCCGCTTAATTTAACAGATCGGCTGAATTCAATATTCCTCTATTGTATATTTTGCCGGTTATGACGTATTACATCTGAAATTGATTTTTTCAATGCTTCACTGGTATCATAAATCATAGTTATGTCGTCGGGGAATGGTACTTCATCCACTTCAATTAATTTTTTGTCTTCAGGACTAAGTGCTTCAATATCTCCTATTGCACGTGCAGAACTATGTCGAAAGACCGTTGTTGCGGCAATGGGTTCTTTTTTTATTACCCGTTTGGGGTTAGATGAAATAACTTCTATTTCACCTTTCAGGTTAACCGTTTTTTCCTGGATTTTTTCAATAACAGAACAGGAAAGTTCTTTATATTTTGGTATTTTAATATCATTTCCGGCAGTATCTTTCATCACATTACCGTTGGCATCAAGCGCATAGTTAAAGCCATCCTCGACTTTTTTCTTAACTAGGCGGTCATCTTCTTTAACCAATTCGGGAGAAACATCAACAATTTGAAGGTTGATATCAATATAATAATCATATTCAATTTTTTCATCCAGCGGTTTAAAATGATATTCAACCCATTGGCTATTTAACCCATAGGTATTTATTGCAAGTAAATTGTCCATAAAATCTTCTGGCATTCGAAGAGGAGTTTTATTAATGACTGATACAAGTACCCTGCTAATGCCAAGGATCTTTGCCTCGTCTATCATTTGATCAAGGTTTGGATAACTGCCTCCGGAATAGTCTCTGGCTTTACCAAGTTCAACATATGCCTGCCTGTATGATTCTTTTGTTTTGTTTTCCATTAGTGATTTTCCATGTTCATAATAATACTCGGCAGCTTTTCGTTTGGCAGCTACCATTTCGGCATCATAGTCAATATATTCGTAACTTATAGTCCTGCCATGCAGTTTTAAAGGCAATACTTTTCTTACTTTTGTCTGCCTGGATTTTAGGGTTGCATATAATTGTAATACTTCATCCCAATTATTAGGATTATCTTCTAGTTTAAGGTATTTGACGCGTTCCATATCTCTATCATTTGCTAACTTATATGCCTTGTCAAGCAATTCAACATCTTCCTGGCTATTTGGGTCTTTAATGACTTTCTTTATGGATTTGTCAATTAACCCGTCATAATCTCCCCTTTGAAGAAGTTTCTCAGGAGAAGAACATGCGAATAGAACCACAATACTTATTAGTAGAAGGTAAATCTGTTTCATAATCGACTCATATTTAGTGAATATCTATAATAAAGTTATAAAAATCTGGTACAACTTCACAGTTTTTCCAACTTAAATCATCAACATTATTATTTTTTTAACTGATAGTAATAATTCGGCGTTAGTCTGTTTAATTAGCTTTACTGAGTTTCTCCTTCTTAGATTTTCTTCGAATAAGGAACTTGTCCATTCATCATCGGGATATAGATATTAAACTGATTACAGAACTAGCCGGAAGCCTGCTTAAGTACAGATAAAAGCATAATTTTATGAATAAGGCAGGTAAGAAATAAAAAAAACCCGATCTCAAAAGATCGGGGCATATATATTTTTAATAGTAAATTATTGCAGGACAAATACAATTGGGAAAGTAAACTGCACTTTTACAGGTCGTCCGCGCTGTTTTCCAGGTGTCCATTTCGGAGATGACATTACAACCCTTAAAGCTTCTTTATCAAGTGCCGGATCAACTCCCCTAACAACTTTTGCATCAACTACGTTACCTTTTGAATTTACAGCAAATTGAACAAAAACCCTTCCGCTAATTCCGTTTTCAGCTGCAATTTCAGGATACCTGAGGTTCTGTTGTATCCAGATACGGAATGTATTCTGGTCACCGCCCTGAAATTGGGGCATATTTTCAACAATAATAAATACTTCTTCTTCTGCAACTTCTTCTTCATCTTCAAACGGGACAAATTCCATGGCTAAGTTATCATCAGCTTCCATATTTTCAAGTTCAAGCTGGTCTTCAATCTCAACATCATCTTCAACAATATTGAGTTCGAATACCTGTGGAGGAGTAGGAGGGGGTGGTGGGGGTTGTTCCTGTTGCCTTGTTATAGGAACGATTTCTTCTTCTCCAACATCTTCATTGGCGATATTAAATAATTTAGTTTCTTTTGGTCTGGTAGTCCATTCAAATGCAAGTAAAATTATACCAAGAACTATCACGAGTCCAATCTCAACAAAAAGGCCTCTTTTATTTTCCAAATTTGCATTTTTGGTTTTTTTTGCTTCCATTATTTTTAAATTTAGAGATTCAAAGTCGAAGATCTCGCCGTAGCCCGAAGGGCGGA
>CAZWGG010000757.1:0-2882 GCA_964633305.1 uncultured Bacteroidales bacterium | reverse complement strand
ATAAAATCTACCTGGTAGCCTCTTACAAAGTCGAGCCTGTACCCATCAAAACCTACAGTATTGATCATCCATTGCCCCCATGCATTTAGGCGTGACTGTACCGTGCTGCTATACGTGTTAAAATCGTTACCAAACCATCTGGTATTGGGTACAATTTCGTCCTGATAACCTCCATCGCCCAACCAGTCCGATGCATCTACCGGGTGAAAATCTGCATAGCCCCATTGAAAATTTGCTTCGCCAGGGCCGGTATGAGTTGGAAAAGCAGATTTTGTTGTGGTTCTTGCCTGCAGTGTGCTGCTGGCTAAGTTAGAGCCATTGTGCCATACCGCTACCGGGTAATAACCATTTGTTTGATCGGCCCAAACCCATTGCCAGGGACTTGATATCTCTTTCATTGCAGTAAGTTTAATTACAATTGTAGAGGTTGAGGTCAATGCAATTTTATATTCATCAATATCGCCTGAGTAATCAGCATGTGCCCTTAGGGTTATTCCGCTGCCAGGATAAACATTGAATTGTCCGCCCCCGTTATTAGGTTCATACTCCCAGGTATTAGGGTCTGTCTCGGTAGCCCCGGTCCAGTTGATATTAACATTATACCCTCTTTCGCCGACGCCAGCCCCCCAATCGAGATTATATCCTTTAATCTGGATATAATAATCACCGGCAGAAGCACTTGGTATAACCCATTTAATATCACTGGTTTGGTACGCAACATTAGCGCCGCTATGAGCTTCACCAAACACATAAGCTTTGACGGCAGGGTTGCTTTCTTCGTTAAGTCCCCATTCACCGTAGTTATGGTTTAAAACAGCATCGGCATAAACATCCATCCTGGGTGATTGGTGACATGCATTAATTAGACTTGCCAGTTCAGATTTACTGCCAAAACGGGTTTCTATTGAGCCCTTTTGGTTGTAATATCCCAAATCATAAGGATCGTATATCCCATATCCCATATCAACAATACCCCAGTTACCTTTACATGGTGAAGGAAGCCATAAGGCGGTTATTCCGGCATTTTTCAGTTCTGCAAGCTTGTTAATTCTAAGTGTATCCCACCAGTAGCCATTTAGTCCTGATTCATTAACAGGTACATTCCAATAAAATGCCTGCATCATCACATCGTTTTGTGAAAAACCTGTAGTTACAATAAATAGCCATATTGTACATATTGCAATGATCATCTTAACTGTGTTTGTTTTTTTTGCTTTCATATAGTTTAAGATTTAGTTAGTAAAAAAATCTTAGTTTTTTGTTATGGTACATGTATATGGAGATTCTGATATATCAAGTGCTATAGTATAATTTCCGGCTTCATCAATAAGAATATCCGCACCTCCTTGTGAGAGGTCATTAATATCCCCTCCCAGGTTCCAACCCCAATCATCATTAAGCCTGAATTTTATAGCACCTACTATTAAATCGACAGTAAGGGTCCATACATTATTTTCAACATCATAAGACATTTTTGAGTCTGGTGCATCCCAGCCATTAGGTGCGGCAGAACCAACTACTCCAATATTGAAGGCTTCAACGCTGTACGTTAGAAGCGAAGTATCAACGGTAATTTTGTACATACCGTTTTCTGTTGGTGTTGGAATGTTTGTCGGATCGGGATCGGATTCAGTGGGTCTGTAAACCAAATTACCTCCGCCACTTGTTCCACTGGCATCAGTTCCCCATTGTGGGGCCCAGGCACCTTTGTCAGCCAAAAATTTTATTTCACTATCTGCCAATAATTGAGCGTAGGTGATAAATATTCCATCGGCGCCTGAGTATTTTATCTGGATGTTAGTATTATTGTCCCATCCTGCTGCACAACCAGAGCCAACTAAATAAATTGGCGGCACTGTTATTATGGTTGAATAAGGTGTGGCATTGAAAGTAGAAGCAGACGAGTAAAGTGTATCAATATTTGGATTGATTACTGCAGCAATACGCATTTCAATTGTACTTTCCTGTTCTTCTACTAACCCCATATCAAGTAAAACCTTGTTTAGTCCTCCTACTGTGACATGTAATGTATCAATATTATCGGTTGAGCCTAACTTAGCCGGGGAGACAAAGTTGTTGTTTTGTTTGTCAACTTGAACAACATAGGTTACTGATGCCTGGAAACCAAAGTCGGCTTTGCTCCAGGTAAAATCTATCGTGTTACCGGCATTATCTTTTAATAATATGAAAGAACTTCCGGTAGCAGGAGTTAATATTTCCGGCGCTGTGGGGTCGGCTTTTATTTTTATTCCTTCTTCTCTTTCGCAAGAATATAAAGCAACAAAAGCAATCAATATAGTATATACTAATATGTTTTTCATTTTTCAGTATTTTAAAGTTTAATTATACCCATCGTTTTGCTTTAAATTAGGGTTTGCCATTAGGTCATTTGCCGGAATAGGATACAAGTCTCGGTATGACTCCGTTGCCGTACCTGCTTGTACTTTTCCTTTCCATTCCCAAACATAAGCGCCCCCTGTAAGTTTGTTAAACCTCACCAAGTCGGTCCTTCTGTGGCATTCCCAATATAATTCACGTCCGCGTTCATCCAATATAAAATCTAGTGTTAATTGGCCATTAGTAATATTATTATCAGTATTTCCAAAAGCCCTTTCACGTAAATCATTAACATATCCAAGAGCTGTAGGCCTATCTCCTCCGCTACCGCCACGAAGCACAGCTTCGGCATACATTAAATATGCATCTGACAGGCGAAAAACAGGAAAATCGGTACTGGCAAAAGTTTCATGTGCATTAGGCGCTGTTCCTCCTGTTGAGGTAATATTTTTAAATTTAGTAACCCCTATGCCCTGTGTAAATGTACTAACATTGGTAATATCCCATTGCCAGTTGTTAGGGTCGAAAAAGAACATGGCACGACG
>CAZWGG010000756.1:0-2883 GCA_964633305.1 uncultured Bacteroidales bacterium | reverse complement strand
TGCACCGCTTATGGCTGTTATCCGGATTGGAGCTAACAATCTATATCCCAAAGATGTTAATGAAATAAAGGTAAAAGTAATAGGGAAGCCAGGGGAAACAGGCAAACCTGAATTTGATATTGTAAGCACATTATATCCTCAAACAAAAAATTTTATATTAACTGCAGTAGATGCTTTTGGCGATCCTTACACAACAGAATATTTATCATGATGGCTTTCATTGGAAAAAAACCAGCATAATCCAACAATTATTCCTTCGGATGACGGGCTGCTTCATTTTATTATCTTTAATAATGTATATGAAAATGGCTTAAGTACCATTGTTGAATATGCAATAGATGAACAGGCCAAAACCGTTAAACAGGTTTGGTAGTATGGACAAGACAGGAAGGAATTATATTCGGCTGCATGGAGCGGTGTTACATGGCTGCCGGGATTAGACAACAGACTTATGATTCCAGCTTTACCTGCTAATCCCAAAGTGGAAGTAACAATAAGCGGAGAAGTTGTATCTGAGTTTTTAATAAACACAACAACTGATACCCCCAGATGGGATCGGGCAGGACGTATAAATCTGTACCCAAATTCGAAAGAATAAATTATGATTTAATAATTAAAACATAGCAAAAAATGAAAACATCTAAAGCAACCTTATTTTATGTAGCATTACTCATCTTTTTTATACTATATGGATGTGAAAAAGATAAAGAAACGAATACAGGTCTTTCAAAGGACAATATTAATGTTTTAACAGATGAAGAATCAGGTGAACATTACGTTATCAATCCCTTTGATTACGCTCCTATGACAGCGGGTATTGAATTTATGCCTGAAACTGATTTGCAATGGACAGTGACCGCCACAGTTACTGTAGAAGGACAAAAGAATTCCCCTGATTTTGTTAAAGAGTATTCTTTTGAGGCGGATACGAATGAAACTTACTGGATCCCAATTGTCGGAATGTATGCAGGTACGGAGAATATAGTAAAGGTACTTATAAAAAATCAATCAAATAATGATATACTACACGACGCAAAATATACAATTACCTTACCTGAGATTCCTGAAGAAGATGTAGGAAGCGCTGCTTTAGCAGCAACCATAACAGGAAATTTTGCAGGAGACGAGATGATCCTTGTTTTGCCCAATGTATCATCAACATTGGGGGTTAATACTTTTCGCCCTATAGTTTATGACAAACAGGGCAATATAAGATATTATAATACAATACCTAATGCTTACATGCAAATTGTGTTAAATAACCAGCTTTATGTTGGCTTTAAAGGAGAAAAAATAAACCATCTTTCTGTTTATAATTTTTTAGGGCAAGAATTGTACGATTGGGAATTGAGTGGATGGGAAAATATTCATCATGATATTATTGAAAATACGTTGGGTAATCTTGTTATAACTATTAATAAAGACGATGATTCCCCAGTTGAGCAGCATCTGGTTGAGTTTAATCCTAGTTCCAATCAAACGAACCAAATTGTTAATGCTATTGATTTGTCAAATACATTTCCAAATGTTGATGAATTATTTATGGATCTCCCCCAGGGTGATTTCGCAAACGGACTTGAAGATATAGTCCATAATAATTTTGTGTCTTACTATGAGAGAGATGGACAAACAATTTATCTTTGCAGTTCACAACGTTCGGGAATTGCAGCGGTTGATCAGTCTGGTTTTCCACAATGGTATTTCTTTCCTAAAGGGGTACAATATTCTGTATTCAATGATACTACGAGTGCAGAAAGACTTCCTGCCAGTGGCAGCTTTCCTCATCTTGACTATTCAGCTAATCCTACATACGCCAATTTACTTGTTGATCCGGTTGATCAAAACGAAAATCTTATTACAGATAAAGAAATAACTTATGAAGGAAAGGTCAAAAGTAATGTCGATTTTATTTTCCCCTTTCGTCAGCATGGTGTTAATGTAATAGATTATGACGACAATTCAGTAACATTTACTGTTTTGGATAATTCAATGTTTCGGGGATTTGAATCTAATAGTACTAATGCAACTTCACGTGCTGTATGTTTCAAAGTAACTTTCGATCAGGATGGCCGTGATGAGTCAACCAGTTCATCAGCAGATGTAAATGAATATTTCGGTGGTACCGTTCAACAGTTGTGGAGCACTGAAATGGATTTCTATGCCCCCTTTCTTGGAACTTCATACCCAACGCCTTCCGGGAATTATATTTTCACCTTCGGTACAATTGGTGTATCATTTATAACAACAGGAGATGGGTACAGCTTCACTAATAGTTCAGACACCGAAGAAAAAACTGTTATTGTTGAATTAGACAATTCAGGAAACGAAACAGGCCGTTTAACAATTCCTAAATCAGGAACATATCGAGCAGAACGAATAAATTTTTAAAAAGGAGAAAAAACTAAACAAATAGAATACGGAGATAATAATTTTCTTTCTCAATCTGTCTCTCAAAATAATGAGGCAGATTGAGAAAGAAAAATATATGGATGAGGATAAAATAAATTTAACCAAATTTGAATTTGATTAAAGTGTCCGATATACTCAACTGTCTGATCAAGTCCTTTATTACAAGTCATATTATTGATAACATGGGTACCAAACTTATGATAAATTTGAATTCATTTTTATTTTGCAGTTTCACCTATCATTCCCAACCACTCCTCTTGCTGTTTCATAGCTCCATTATCACCCCACATTGAAATGGCCTGTTCACTCTTACAAATAAACTCTATAACCATTATATAAGTATCCTTTCCACTTCCATTACCTTTGGCAATTTCCTTAAAGGCACTCGAGTAAGCCTTAGTTGCTATTGCCTTGCCCATAAAGGCTCCAAAAACCTCTTCTAATTTAGGCTTAACAATAGTATCATAAATATCT
>CAZWGG010000755.1:0-2884 GCA_964633305.1 uncultured Bacteroidales bacterium | reverse complement strand
AAAAATGGAGACGAAATTTGGGTTGAAAGTGAAATAGAAAAAGAATCTTCATTTAATTTTACTTTACCTGTAAAATGAATTCATAAACATTTTCAAACCCATATCTAGTGAAATTTTCAATTTTTGCGTAAATTCAAAAAAAATTCTATAGAATTTATTAAAATATGGTTTCTAATCTGCCCTTTTCATAAAATTACGCTTTTATCGATATTAAAGCAGGTTAGCCCGGTTCCGCCTCAATAGTAAATATTATAACGGAGGCGCTAGCTATATTTAATTCTTGATAAGAACTAAGTGTAATCTAATCATAATCAGTTTGATAAATGATATTTATGAACCTAGGACGAATGAAGGAGTACCTTCTTCGAAGTAAATTTATAAAGGAAAAGCTCAACGAAGCTAATTAAACAAACTAAAATTCTATACGTGAAAAGATTAAACCTTAATATTCGAATAATATATCTTATCTACTTGTATTTTCTAGTATTTACAAATAGTATAGTTAAATCACAATTTGTTAACAAAACCTTTGAAAGAGTTACTACTAAAGATGGGTTATCACAATCTTCTGTAAATTATATAATTCAGGACAGAAAAGGATTTATGTGGTTTTCTACATATGATGGGATAAACAGGTATGATGGTTATACTTTTAAAGTTTACAGGATGAATGAAAATGATAACACAAGTATAAGCTATAACGGGGCAAATTATATGTATGAAGATAAAAAAGGTAATATTTGGATCGTTAACAATGCCAATAAAGGGCTTAATAAATATATTCCTGAAACTGAAAAATTCATTAGGTATAAACACAATCCATATGACTCAACCTCAATTAGTAGCAATGAAGTATATCATGTTATGGAAGATAAATTGGGGAATATTTGGATATGCACAAATAATGCCCTTAATTTATTTGTAAAAAAAAAAACAGGGGATAAAATCACTTCCGGTTTTAGACGATTTGATATTTCTACTATTGAAGGTCGTCTTTCATGGATATATGAAAACCAAGACAGAAAGCTTTTATTATTTGCAAATTATTTGTATTATTTTGATAGGAAAAACAAAAAAATCATCAAAACAAATGTGTTACTTAGTCAGCCCAATTTAGCAAATAATTTTTTTGTCTCACTTGCGGCTGATAAATCAAGAACAATTTGGTTAGGATCGAGTGAAGAAGGTATTATAAAACTTATTTATAACAATAAAACCCAAAGCTATAAAAGAGCTGAATTGAGCAGTGCTATTCCTGATGACGGAAATAGACTTTTAATTGACAATAAAGATATAATGTGGATAGGGTCCAGAACAAGTGGCTTATTTCAATATAATGAAAAGGAAGACCATTTAATTCATTTTATACATGAAAAATTTGATTTAAACTCAATTAGCGATAATACCATTTCTTCGTTATGTATTGACCGATCAGGTATATTATGGATTGGTACTTTTAGTAAAGGATTGTGTAAATACAATCTATTTAAAAAGCAATTTTTTCATTTTAAATCAATACCTGGTAATACTAACTCCATAAGCGGTGATGTTATATCCTCAATTCACAGCACAACACCCGGCGAACTATGGGTAGGAATTGAATTAGGAGGAGGGGTAGACAGGATCATTTTTCACAATAACCATGAAACAGAAATAAAACATTATAAATACGATCCAGAAAACAATAATTCAATTGGTAACAACAATATTGTCAGTCTTGTGCAACGAAAAAATGGAGAAGTTTGGGTGGGAAGTGCCAGGGGGTTTATTTCAAAAATTATTCCCAAAAAACCCGGAACAAATGAAATTCCAATAATAAAAAGATACTTATTTAATCACTGGACATTTTCTATTTATGAAGACAACCAGGAAATATTATGGGGAGGCACATGGGATGGGGGCCTTTGGAGATATGACGATAAAATTGACACTTTTATATATTTCAAACACGGCCCGGCTAACCCGTTAAGTATATGTGATGATGTTATTTGGGCTATTTCCGAAGATAACTCAGGAAACATATGGATTGGCGGGCATGGAAAAGGATTAAGTATTTTACCATCAAAAGACAAAAATAAACTTAACCCTAAATTTATTAATTATACGCATGATGATAAAAACAATAAAAGCTTAAGCGACAATACCATTAACTCATTCTGCCAGGATAAGACAGGAACAATGTGGATTGGTACTGCTAATGGATTGAACAGGGTATTGCGAGAAAATAATAATTTTAGTACTATAAATAGAGATACTAAATTGGAATTTTATACTTATCATATCAAAGATGGGCTCCCAAGTGAAGCTATTGTTGGCATTGTTGAAGATGATAAAGGTAATTTATGGCTTAGTACAACAAATGGCATCTCAAAATTTAACCCAACAAATAATTCATTTACCAACTATAACGAAGGTGACGGTTTACAGAGCAATGAATTTTGGCACAACTCATATTTCAAAGATCAGAACGGGAGAATATATTTTGGCGGGCAGAGTGGCTTTAATGCTTTTTATCCAGATAGTATAAAAGCAAACCCTTTTCCTGTCCATGTTGTTTTTACCGATATAAAAATACTTTATAAATCGGTTGGAATTGGAGAAAAAATAAACGGCGATGTAATACTTACAAAACCAATAAGTGAAACTTCAGAAATCGTTCTTTCACATAAAAACAATATTTTTTCTTTAGAATTTGCAGCTTTACACTATGCCCAACCTGAAAGAAACAGGTATGCCTATAAAATGGAAGGGTTTGATAAAGAATGGGTCGAGAAAAGTGCAAACCGAAATTTTGCAACATATACTAACCTCCCTGCCAATAAGTATACTTTTAAAGTAAAAGCCTGTACCGACGGGATATGGAACGAAAATGAAACATCTATTA
>CAZWGG010000754.1:0-2886 GCA_964633305.1 uncultured Bacteroidales bacterium | reverse complement strand
GAAATGTTATCATTGTAATGGGGAAGGAAAAATTAAAAACTAAGGATATGGAAAAGAAAATTGGAGAAGTAAAACCTACGTCAATTTACGATGTAGAGAAAAAGGAAACACTGACTTATTATATTTCTGTAGTTAGGATAAGACCTAGCGAGTCATGGGGGGCTAGTGGTTTTATGAATATGGATAAAGATGTACTTATTAGCGCTACCTTAAGCACGTGGAAAAACTTTGAAATAAAAGTAATCGAAGTAGAACTACCAATTTAATGAAAATCCGCAAGCCTAAAACCAGAGATGCCTTTCAAGTGAATTTATTCACAGGTAAACACGCTTGTCAGAATGCTATCGACAGGCTAACAAAAAAGATTGAAACACCTGAAAATAAACAGGTTGAAACGTTGAGTATTAACGAAATTTTAGCTAACTTACATTATGGAAATTAAACAAATTAATAGTTTAGGTATGTTACTTGATCAATGGGATCATAAAAGCTGCCAAGCCCAAATTGGAATCGGGAATGATTGGGCAACTGTTTATATGATACATTCAGATGAAAAAAATAAGGGGCACGCAACAGAATTACTTATTGAAATGAAAAGATATTATGAATCTCAAGGTAAAATATTTGGTTCTTCTGTGGCTTTAAATAGTATAATGAATCACATACTTAAAAAATTAGATATTATTGAATATGAATAAATCACATACATTATGAAAACACTTAGAATACCTATATGTCCGACTAATGATTTTAAAACAGGAGAACCAAATGGAACATGTTGGGGTGACGGGCATTATATGTGTAATTCATGTGAGAATTTTAGATCAGATTTTAAAGGAGATGGGTGTAAAAAAAGAGATATTTTATTACAAGGACAAGGAGGAATTCAAATAAGATTTTTAATATGAAAACACTAGCATTAATTATTTTAATAACTAAATAACTAGAAATTATGTATTGTGCAGATTGTGGAACTAAATTAAGTGGTGGAATATGTCCGAATTGTTCGGAAGAGCTTTTTATTTTTACCGAACAAAGTGAATTTTTGCCCGAAAGAATATCAGATGAATTTGTAGAGCAAGTTAAAACTCAGCAAAAAAAAGAAAAACGAAGAATGAAAGATCATAATTATTATTTATAACTAGAAACCATGTTTATAATACTTTGGGGACTTATAACATTCGGCCTTGCAATATTTAAAATCGTATGGATACCGACAAGGCACTGGTGGACTTTACTATTGATAGCAACTATTTTAGATACCATTTGGTTGCCTATATTCTTTTCTTTAACTAACTATGAACCTTCACTATAAAGACAAATACTATGAGAACGATTGATTTTAAAAATAAATTGTTATCAATGAGATTTACTAAAAAACAAATGCAAGGTTTTAATCAAGATGAAACTTTTCGGGCTTACGGATGGACTGATTGTATAAATGAGTTGCTTATATGGTTAAAAACTAAAGAGAAAAATAGTTGCCATAAATATGTAGGAAATAATATAACGCTAAAAGATTTTTGTGATAGAAATTGCAATGAATGTGATTTGTTTTATTAATAACTAGAAATCTAAAAACAAATACTATGGGAACAAAAATCGAATGGACTTCTGAAACTTGGAATCCGGTAATTGGCTGTACTAAAATTTCATCCGGGTGTTCCAAATGTTATGCAGAACGGTTTTCTTATCGATTGCGTATGATGGCAAATAAAACAGATTCTAATAATGTATTTGATAAATATGTTAATGTCGTTGATTTTAAGGGTAACTGGAAAGGGAAAACGGAATTTGTTGAATCTGCACTTGAAAAACCCTTCCGTTGGAAGAAACCTAGAATGATTTTCGTTTGTTCGATGGGTGACTTATTCCATGAATCAGTTCCTTTTGAATGGATTGATAAGGTTCTTATGATCATTAATATGAATCCTAAACATACATTTCAAATATTAACTAAACGCCCCGAAAGAATGTTAGAGTATTATAAATATTTACAAAACGATAGGCTTGTTGCGAGGGATTTTATTCAATTTAAAGATAATGTTTGGTTAGGAGTAACCTGTGAGAATCAAGAAATGGCAGACAAGCGTATTCCTATTTTACTTCAGACACCAGCAAAAGTTAGGTTTGTGAGTTGTGAACCATTATTGAATGATATTTGGATTCCTGCTTCTACTATATCATTATTATCAACTGGAGGGAGGGCATCAAATGGATCGTATTCTCCAGGTGTTTATGTAGAAAAAATAAATTGGGTAATTGCCGGCCCTGAAACTGGCCCCGGAGCGCGACCAATGAAAAGAGAATGGATAGCAAGTCTTTACGAACAATGTGAAGCTGCAAACGTTCCATTCTTTGATAAGAAAAATGTACTCGGATTAAACATTCAACAATATCCTATCACTCACTAAAGACAAATACAATGCCTAGAAACATGAGTTTTATGCTCACAACAGAGCAAGTAAGAAACCAGACTAAAACAGTAACCCGTAGAATGGGATGGAAATTTCTTAAAGAAGGTGACATCCTGAATGCTGTCGAGAAATGTCAGGGACTAAAAAAAGGCGAAAAGGTAAAGCATATCTGTCAGATAAAGGTAATTAATGTAAGAAGGGAAAGATTATTTACTATTAGCCAATCAGAAGTACAATTAGAGGGTTTTGATTATATGTTACCAATGGAATTTGTGAAATTTTTTTGTAGATCTCATAAATACTGTAGACCATTAGATTTTGTAACCCGCATTGAATTTGAATATTTATGACCCAACAAAAGGAAATAAAATGATATACAAGCCTAGCCAAGAAGAGCAAGCAATAATATTCATAAAGAAGTCTTTTGAGAGAAAGCAACATTTGAAAATTGAGCCTATACCGGAAGCTA
>CAZWGG010000753.1:0-2890 GCA_964633305.1 uncultured Bacteroidales bacterium | reverse complement strand
AACGATGCCGGCTTGCAGATGGCATAAGTTTTCCAGGGATTAACACTAAGAGCAAATACCAAAAATGATATTGAGGGGTTAATGACGTTGAACTCGTGCCAGTTAGGGGATGTACAAAATCATGACGGGACAAAAACTTTCTGTTTAGTTAAATGGTATTTTGTAGCACAAAACAGCCTTCCGAAATAATGTTAATTTATTATAAAAAATTGACAGAACCTGTTTAGTGGTATAGATATTGTACTAATAAAGAAAAAGAAAGGAGTATGCCATGAAAAAGTTAGTTTTAATTTTAACAACAGTTTTTTTCATGAGCGGAATATATGCTCAGGAAAAAACTGATGACAAAAAAGCTGCCAGGCAAGAAAAATGCAAGACAGCTATTGAAGAACAATCCCGGTTAACGCAGGCGATGCTCGAAAATAGAAACTTTGTTCTGGAAACCGATTTTTTGCAGAACAGATACGGATATCGTTTCGCTGTTAATTCGAATATTAACTTTGTAAAAGTTGATTCTACAACGGCTGTTATTCAGGTCGGTTCAGATTATGGGCTTGGTTATAACGGTGTTGGAGGTGTTACCGCAAAAGGCAGGATAACGAGCTGGAATTTAAAGAAAAATGCAAAGAAAAATTCCTACAGTCTGTCGATGAATGTAATGACAGCAATCGGCATGTACCAGCTTGAATTTTTAATTGAGCCGTCCGGATATGCTTCCGCTCGCTTAACAGGTATGAGGTCAGGAAATCTGATCTTTGACGGTAAACTGATCCCTGCAGAAATGTCGGGTGTATATGAAGGGTCTTCGATATAAGTCTCTAAATATGTAAATGCCCCGATGGGGCTGTCAAAAAGTCAAAAAATAATGACTTCTCTCAAAGCCGCAAAATTCACAAAAGGTTGATTATTAAATTATTACCTTTCGCTTATTTTGTGGCTTTACGAGAGATTTTTGTTTTTGAGACACCCTCAAGTTATCACTTACTTTTAATAATTCTTTCATTCCACAGTAATCTCTGGCTGAACTATACCAATAATCTTTGCTATTAATTACTATCATTTCTTCCACCGGATTTTGATGAATACCCACCTGCTCGCCTTTGTGAAGCTTCGTTCGACGTCATGCGTCTGCTCTGCCTTTGCATAGCTTCGGCGAAGCAAGGCACCATCGTCGGTTACGACACAGGTGCAGCACCTCCGTAGAAAAGCCTTTATCAGGCTGTTGGCAACTTTCAGTTGCCACGTGGACGTTTTTTTTTGATAAAAACTTTCATCTGTTTATTTTTCGGTATGTTTCAATGTTTGAAAATTGTATTTTATTAAAATTCAATTGTTTTGGTTTATTGTTTTCGTCTAATGCTGCAAAAACAAAAGTGCCTTCAATAACTTTTTCCCGGTTTGTTCCATACATCTCTTCGGCATAGATTTCGATCTTGACAAAAACCCTTATCATTTTTACTTTTTCAACCCTGCCAACTATTTCGACTATTGTATCGGGATGAACTGCTTTAAGAAATTTTATTTTTTCGGTATTAACTGTGAACATTCGTTCATGTGTAAAACGGGTAGCTGTTATATATGCGACTTCATCCATCCATTTAAGCACTTCACCGCCAAAAAGTGTTTCATTAGCATTAAGTGCATAAGGGAAAATTGCTTTAAACTGCCTGGTGATACTTTTCTCAATTAATTCTTCCATAATTATCGCTATAAGAACAATTGCAAAAATAAGGAATTATTTTAAAACGAACATTTGTTCATTTTATTTTGTAAATTTGTTGTTAAAATTGAATAGGATGTCTTCTATTGTTAGATTTATTAATAAACAAATATTCATTATTATGATGTTTGTAATGCTTTTGGCGATTTCAGGTTGTGCGGCTCAAAAACATCATAAAGCAGTTCCATGTCCATGCGAAAAAAGAAAATAAAAATGCTCAAATGAATGAAAACCTGGCAAATAATATTTCATGTTTGAAGATATTGAAAAAGTATCAAGATTATTTAAAATGCACTGATATAATGTTGTTAACCAAAAGTTTAAGAAAACAGAATGAGCTATGGAATGGTTAATTTTTTTGCACAAAATATAAGGAGAATAAAATATGAATATTGATTCAAATCGGAAATTAAGGAGTATTGATATAATTTTCTTTATCATTTTTTTCTTTTCATTTATTTGTTTAATTATATCTTGTTTTTTCTATTACAATTGGTTAAAACAGTCTTGCCTCTTAGTAATTGGGTGGATATTTTTATTTTTGAGTTTTATCCCAGCTATTATGGCTCGTACTAGATTTAAAAAAGATGGAGGAGTATACGAAGGAGATAGTTGTCTTAAAACCAATTTAATTGTTAATAAAGGGATCTATCGGATTGTACGAAATCCCATGTATTTAAGTCCAATAGTATTTACGATTGGATTGATTTCTATTTCTCAGCATTGGATAACTTTATTATTAGCAATTCCCGTAATATTTTACTTTTATTACTATATGATTATAGAAGAAAAAATGAATATAAACAAATTTGGTGCTGGGTATATATATTATATGAAACAAACACCAAGATTAAACATCCTTTATGGACTTTTAAAGCTTCTATTAAACAAAAAGAATAAATAAAATAATTGAATAGAGAACTGATTTAATTAACAAACAACACCTGTACCTGAAATTGATTAGATATTTGAAAAATATTCAAAACAAACAGATTTGGAATAAAAACCAGTGGCTAATAATCTGTCATAGAAATATTATTTTTGAAATGAAAAAATTTAAACTATAATTTAAATGCCGAACCGTAAAAGATACAGAAGGGTAACCATGCCCCCGCTAATGGAAGGGTTTAAACCTTTTGGGGTGCCTATGCGCGAGCTTGAGCCTATAGT
>CAZWGG010000752.1:0-2891 GCA_964633305.1 uncultured Bacteroidales bacterium | reverse complement strand
ATGGGAAGCTTCCAACATAAGATAAGCCGTTTCAATATCATGCCCGAATGAGACATTATTTATGAAGTAATTGATTTTTTTTGGTAAATCAGGAATAGATACAGGTTTCCAGTTTCTTTCAAAATATAGTTTCATGTAACCCTTTTGAGTTGTAATTGTATCCCTAATTAGGGTTAACATTTCAGAAAGCCTTTCATATACGAGACTATCCGGCCAAATTTTATATAGTTCGTAAAAAGCTTCAAGCAAATGAATTGAAGAATTATAATCTTTCCAGTTCGCTAATCTTTTATCTCTTGATTTTGATTTATAATTAGTTTGGCTAAACCATTTTCCTTCCCGTGTTAAAAGGTTAAAGTAACCCTTGTGTACAGGATCGTGACTGTGCTTGTCAAGCCATAAAAAAGTTTTTTTTGCAAGGTTTAAAGCGGCAGTATCTCCTGATATCTTATAATAAGCCGATAATGCATAAATCGCAAAAGCATTGCCGTACGCTCTCTTTTCATCCCCGAAAGATTCCATTATGTCTTTTCCTTCACGATTTCGAAGCATATAAAAACCTCCATAAGTTTTATCCCACATGTTGTCTTTAATAAAACGGAATCCGTGGTCGGCTATTTTCCGGTAAATATCGTCATTGGTAAACATGGCTGCTTCCGATGATGTCCATACATGCCTTGTTTGGGTTACTAACATTTTATTTTGAGCGCCTTTGGGATGCCAATCGTAAGTAAAATCACTAAGAAACCCGCCATATACCGTGTCAAGCGTTATCGGGTACCAGGTATTTAAAATTTCGGTTATGAGCGATGCCCTCATTTCATCAATCAACTTCTGATCTTTGGTATTTGTTGAGGGACTATATCCTTGAATGATAAGTAATACCATTGGAAGGAAACTGAAGAACATGATACGTTTAAGTTGGTTATTTTTCATCATTTTTTTAGTTAGTTATTGATTTACTTTATTATTTTCTGTGACATATAGATCCATAATCGCAATACCTGCATACTTCCAAATCATCGGTTTGAGAAAAAGGAATTGAGGGATTAAATAAACCGGCAATTACATCCTGAAGTTTTCTCTTAAATGGTTCGAGTATCACTGAAACATCTTCAATACATGTTCCTTTTGACCGGTCTTCTTTTTGTATTATCTTAAAATCAAAATTGTTGTTAAAAATATCCCTTATAAAATATAATCCCGGGACAATTTTTGTTTTTTTTGCAGATAATTGGTAGACCATACCATACAGAAATGTTTGAAATACAGCATTGTTGCGTTTGGAACCTTTATCGGTGAACAATGATTCCACACCGGTATAGTTTTTTTTCACCTTGCCGGTTTTATAATCAATTATTCTTATCATGCCTTCTTTTTCATCAATACGGTCGATAATACCGCCAATACGCACATTTTTATTACCGTTGAAAGAAAAATGTATTTTATGTTTTGCTTCCAGGTCCAAGATTTGGAAAGGTGCATAAGTTTTGTCAACTTCAAGAATTTTATATATGTATTTTTGAATTATTTGTTTCAGGATAATGTTTTTACCTGTAATTTCCTTTTTGTCAGTGCTACCAAGGTACTCAATTTTAAATGAATTTTCAAGGGCTTCTGTCACAATATCTTTGTTGTTGATGATGGATTCAACTTCAGAAGAAGAAATTATTTGTCTGATATATGGCCTGTATATCAGTTCCATAGCTTTGTGCAGCACACTTCCAAATAATGCCGGGTCAAGCTCTTCCATTACTTCATCGGGTTCTTTTAACTTTGCAATATACTTAAAATAGAATTGCAGCGGGCAGTTTAGGTACGTATTAATTGCGCTGGGAGTAAGAATACCGTTTTCATTATTACTTGTATACTTACTTAATGCCTCTATTTCTTTTAATCCTTTATTTACCTGTATTTTTTTTGGTAATTTATAGGTAACCTCAGCTATAAGGCTATCTGATTTTACAGGGAAAACAGGATCGTAAACAAGCTGGTGTAAAAACCTTGATTTTTCGCCCGTAGTAATACCTTCATGTTTCGAGTTGTAGACCAGTACTATATTTTTTGCCCGCTGTATTAACCTGTAAAAATAATAAGCATAAATGGCATCACGATGTTCAGGGACAGGAAGGCCAAATCCGTGCCTTAAACTTAGCGGAATAAAAGTAGGAATATTACCTGTTTTAGGGAAAACTCCTTCATTTACTGATAACATGATAACATTTTCGAAATCGAGTCCTCTTGTTTCAAGAATACCCATTAGCTGTAATCCTTTCAAAGGCTCTCCGGTGAAAGGTATGGAAAGATTATTTAATGTTTGTAATATTATTTTGTATATAGTTTGTGGTAAAAGACTGAATTCTGAATTATTAACTAGTTCTTTTAATCGTTTAATATGAATGATAGCATAAAAAAGAAATTCTTGTTCATATTCCGATGTTAACAGGTTATTTTCTTTTTTATTCTGATAGTTACTAATTTCTGAGAGGATATTGAGCATATAGTCCGGTATTTTTTTTGCATCATCCGGCCCGTTAATTATTTGTTGCAGAAGTTTATTTACTATTAGTTCTTTGGCAGGTAAATAAGCCCTGTTTTGCGTTTTGATCGTTTCTTTTAGCTTATTAATTGCATTGACTTCAGAAGATATGAAAACAGGCAGGCTTAAGAGGGATAATATGTCTTTATAGTAATAAATTACATTATGGGAAGAATTGTTTTTTGCATAGATATTCAGGTTTACTATATTGTTAATTAAGCTATAAACTAAGCTGTGTTGAAACGGGTATCCCATAGAAACATTAATATCCTCAATGTTACCTGGTATAGCTGAAAGTGTTGGTAATAATAATGATTCGTCGGCAAGAACAATTACTGTATTATCATAGTTA
>CAZWGG010000751.1:0-2899 GCA_964633305.1 uncultured Bacteroidales bacterium | reverse complement strand
GGAAACCACCCTGATCAGGTACCGACATTGCGCCGTAATAATCAGGCATAGGTAATTGATATAAGAAGTCTTTGGATTTTTTGATGTAATAATCAGCATCCAGTCGTATCCTGTTATGCAAGAACCCCAATTCAATACCCAGATTAGTAGATGTTGTTGATTCCCATTTTACATCAGGATTAGCAATATTTTGCGGTGAAAATCCTGTTCCATAAGCTGTGGTTATCGTCCTTAATGATTGCCCGTAAGCATATGAAGTAATGTTTTGATTACCTACTTCTCCATAACCTGCACGAAGCTTAAACCAACTCAGCACTCCTTCGAACATTTTCATGAATGGCTCTTCACTGACAACCCAGGCAGTTGAGAACGAGGGGAAATATCCCCACTTGTTGTTAGGACCGAAATTTGAAGAAGCATCAGCCCTGTAAGTAGCAGTGAACAAATACCTGTTATTAAATGAATAATTAAGTCTAGCAAAATATGATTCTAAACTCCAGGTATTCTGATTGCTGTTTCCACCAGAAGTGTTTGCATCTCCAACCTGAAGCGCAGTAACTTCATTGGTTAAAATTCCGCCACGATTTGCGGAAACCTGCTCGAACTTTGATTGTTGTGCCTCATGCCCCAACAAGGCTGTAACTGAATGCTTGCCAAAATCATTATCATAGGTAATGTAATTTTTCAAAATCCAGTAAAAACGATCTTGATTTACTTTATAAGAAGAAGCAATGTCATTTTGCTGATTTCCAGCTTGATAAATCGGGTTGAAAGAAGCCTGTTTACTCATGTTAAAATCATAACCAAGCTCATTTCTTAATCTGAAATTCTTTAAAAAGTTGACTTCACCATACAAATTCCCTAATATCCTGTTCCTATTCAGTGTAGAAGATCTCACAGTTGCTAAAGCCACAGGATTATGCGAGTTAGTTGGCCCCACACCTGTGGACGGGCCACCCCAGCTACCGTCAGACATTCTTACAGCAACATCCGGCGCTTGTCTTAGTGCGGAAGAAATAACTCCATCTGCAGCATCGTTATAGGCTATTCTATTATCATCCATGCTTGCTGTTAACGAATTACCTAAACTAAACCAGGAATTCACTTTGAAGTCAATATTAAGCCTGAGGGCTAACCTTCTATAATTTGTATTAATGAGAATACCATCCTGGTTAAAGTAATTTAATGAAGTATAAATTTTTGTCTTGTCAGTCCCCCCTGAAATGGCCATCTGATGGCTTTGAATGGGTGCGCTTCTGAAAATTTCTTTCTGCCAGTCAGTTCCCGGCCCAAGTAATTCAGGGTAATAGAATCTTTCAGGAGGCTGCAAACCCGAAGCTCCACGGGCTTCAGTAATATACTCGGCATACTGCTGCAAATTCATCATATCAATATACTTTGAGATTTCCTGCATACCATAATACCCTTCATACGTGATTGTTGATTTTGCTTGACTTCCACTTTTGGTTGTGATAATAATTACTCCGTTAGATGCCCTAGAACCATAAATTGCTAAAGCTGATGCATCTTTCAATACTTCTATTGATTCTATATCAGAAGGGTTGACTGCTGAAAGTGCACTAACTCTTGTTTGTCCACTCCCTCCACCAACATTTGAAAAGTTAAAGCTTTGGTTATTTTGTCCCCCATCTATAGGTACTCCATCAATAATATACAGGGGCTCGTTACTTCCCGTTAGTGAAGTTATACCACGTACCCTCACTGAAATTCCACCACCAGGCGCACCAGAATTCTGT
Source organism: uncultured Bacteroidales bacterium (assembly GCA_964633305.1). Taxonomy (GTDB): domain Bacteria; phylum Bacteroidota; class Bacteroidia; order Bacteroidales; family UBA10428; genus CAZWGG01. The sequence goes on along the minus strand of CAZWGG010000751.1, from coordinate 1,142 downwards.
GTAATAGTTACTCCGGATATTTTTCCCTGGAGTGCCTGATCAATTGAAGAAAAAGGTTGATTCTCAATTTCTTTAGCTTTTACAAAGCTAACTGATCCTGTAAGGTCTCGCTTTTTTGTAGTACCGTATCCTATAACTACAACTTCATCAAGATGTTCAGCTTTTTGTGAAAGTTCAACGTTTAAAATATCTCCATTTGGAACAACTTCCTTATTTTCATAACCAATGAAAGAAAATACTAGTACAGCATCCGGACTGGAAATGTTAATAGTATAATTTCCATCAACATCGGATACAGTACCATTTTGAGTGCTTTTTTCAATAATGTTTACACCAGGTAACGTTTCACCCGTGGCAGAGGTCACTTTACCTTTTACTGTAATTTGCTGACCATTCTCCGATTTAGAAGAGGGCGTAATAACAATAAGGTTATTTTGCATAATTGTGTAATCAATGTCGGCATCCTTGAGAGCTTCAGTAAGAATTCCCTCAATATCAGCATCCTTTGCATTGATTGTAACCTTCTTGTTTTCAATAGTTTCATTTCTATAGAGAAACCTGTAGTTAGTTTGCTTCTCTATTTCATTGAAAACCTTCTCAATAGTAGTATTTTTCAGTGCCAAATTTAATTTGACATTTTGTGAATAACTACTGGCTGAGACTTGAATGATGCCAAGCATCAAAATAAGAGTTATTAGTTTCATAGTGAATAGTAGTTTTTTTGTGCATATTGTTGAACAATAATTACACTTTTTAATTAGATTTTTCATAATTTAGCAGAGATTTAGAGTTTAACTTAATTTTTAAATTAAAAATGTAGATCGGGGAACGTGGCAGTGTTTTCCGGTCTTTTTTTTGGAACTTATGTCATAGGCAATTAGGGTTTTAGGTTAACTAGTTTTTTAGTTTTTATTGTAAATAATTACATTATTTTTATCAATACTATATTCAAAAGGTGTGGCGACTTTGAGTGCTTCAAGTGCCTGTTCAATGGTTTCATTCTCAAAAGTACCGGTGAATTTATAATATTTTAGCCTTTCATCTTTAATGATGATATTTACATCAAACCATCTTTCCATCCTAATAATGATATCCCCAAGAGGTTCTTTCGTGAAAATCAATTTATTGTCTTTCCACGATGT
>CAZWGG010000750.1:0-2903 GCA_964633305.1 uncultured Bacteroidales bacterium | reverse complement strand
CTTTGACGTTTTCTTATCAAAGACTTTAAAAAATAGGAGTTTTCTGGCAGGCTAAATATGCTTCGAAAATAAATTAGAGTTTAAAAAAATGCTTGTAGTCAAGAAAAGGTTTATCAGACTTTTACAAAGTTATTAGTTACATTTGATAAAAAAATAACCATGCAAAACAGAACAGCCTTAGTTTTTGGTGCTACAGGATTGGTCGGAAGTTTTGTGCTTGAAGAACTTACTAATCTTGAAATATATAGCAAGATCATAGTGTTCAGCCGGAGTGAAATAACTGTAACTAGCAATAAAATTAACCTTGTACAGGATACCCTTGAATCATTAAACAATATTGCAGGACAAATGAAAGGCGATGACTTATTTTGTTGTATAGGGACAACTATAAAAAAAGCCGGATCACGGGAAGCTTTTAAAAGGGTTGACCTGGAATTACCAGCGAAAATTGCTGAACAGGCAAGTAAAAACAAAGTGAAAAATTTTGTTGTTATTTCTTCTATTGGGGCTGATTCATCAAGCAGGAACTTCTATTTACGAACAAAAGGAGAAATGGAAAAGACAGTACAGGGTTACCAGTTTGAGCATATAATAATTGTTAGGCCATCATTACTGATTGGCCAGAGAAAAGAATTCAGGTTCGGTGAAACAATAGCTAAAATAATAGCACCGTTAGCAAATCCCTTTTTAAGAGGAAAGTTAAGAAAATACCGTTCTATTCATGCCCGTGATGTGGCAAGGGCCATGATAAGCTTCACCTTATTTCCAAGAAAAAAGGTTACTTTTGAAACTGATGAATTAAAAGAAATTAGTAATAGTTTTTAAGTATGAACAAAGAACTTGGCTTTATTGAATTAGCCCGTAAAAGACAAAGCGTAAGGGCGTATGCTCCAGCACCCGTTGAACAGGAAAAAATTGAAAAATGCCTTGAAGCTGCCAGGCTTTCCCCTTCTGCCTGTAATTCTCAACCGTGGAAATTTGTTGTTGTCACCGATACCGGCTTGAAAAATGCTGTTGCAAAGGCCACGAGCAATAAACTGCTTCCGTTGAACCATTTTACAAGGCAAGCGCCTGTTTTAGTGGTTGTAGTGCGAGAAAAAGCTAACTTTACCTCAAAAGTGGGTGAAATAGTGAGGGACAAAACTTATACCTTAATGGATATTGGCATTGCAACCGAACATTTTTGCCTGCAGGCTGTAACCGAAGGACTTGGGACATGCATAATGGGCTGGTTTGATGAACGCAAAGTAAAAAAACTGCTAAACATCCCAAAAAGTAAAAGAGCTGAACTAATCATCACGGTAGGTTACCCAAAAGATAATGAAGTAAGGGAGAAGAAAAGAAAAACAATAAATGAAATTGTTTCGTACAATTCTTATTAGTGGATAATAAGGAGATTATAAATTAGTTAAAACCCGGTCAACTTTATTTAGGGTTGGTCAGTCACAACTTCCGACTTCGGACTCGACATACAAAAGGTAACTATAAATTATTTAAAATTTATTTGCAATTATCACCCAACTCATTCCTTATCTATCCAATCATTTAAGGTATTTGTTAATTTTTGTAACTCATCATGGCCTTTTATTATACATTTATCAATATGCTGTAACACGATTTTGTTATTGAAATCTTCATCATAATATGATCCTGAAAGCAGTATGGTATAAAACTCCGTATGCACTTCCCTGGCTTTTTCAACAAGCTGTAACCCGTCCATATCTTTTAAATGATAATCGGATATTAAAAGGCTTGGCTGTTCTTTAAAGCTATCTAAACATTTATTTTCATCATTAAATAGAATTATATTTTCAAACCCTTGATTTTTTAAATGATGTAGGATTATTTTCCCGTAATACAAATTGTCATCAATAATGAAAATTAAACTACTTTTTGTCAACATAATGCCATTTTTAGCTTTACATCCAATAACCCTGTACTGTACTTTATACCTGAATATAAAACAAATGTTAAGTATTAAATGGTAAAACTGGTCACCTATACCTGATGATATACATCATTTCTAAATATCTAACAGGCTCAAATATAAATAAGAGCAATTCCCCAATTCCCTTGTTCAATCAAGGAAGTTAAGGGATTGGAAATTGAAACCAACGGTTCAAAAAATGAGGTATATAACCCTATAAAGTATAAATGTATCAATACAAAATTAAGTGTTTTTTTATCTTTGCGTCATAAAAATAACCTATGTATGGGCAGAAAAAAGAAATACCCGGTAATCAAAAATCTCGAAATAGTTGATGTAGCTGCTGAGGGAAAATCAATAGGCAGGTATAACGAAATGGTTGTATTTGTCCCTCATACAATCCCGGGCGATATTGTCGATGTTCAGGTCAATCGAAAAAGAAAAAAGTATATGGAAGGAATTGTCCTAAACTTTCATAAACACTCTCATATAAAGATCAGCCCTTTTTGTGAACATTTTGGAAACTGTGGTGGCTGCAAATGGCAACAACTCCCTTACCCCGAACAATTAAAATATAAACAAAAACAAGTAGCAGACAATCTTAAGCGTATTGGAAAAGTTGATGTCCCATTAGTCAACCCCATACTTCCTTCAGAACTTACTACCCATTACCGCAACAAGCTGGAGTTTACTTTTTCCGGAAAAAGATGGCTCACCCAGGAAGAAATAAAAAGCAAAAGGGAATTTGCTAATCGAAATGCCCTCGGTTTCCGTATTTCAGGCAGGTTTGATGCAGTGCTCGACATTAATACATGTTATCTTCAGCCGTCTCCATCAAATGAAATAAGGTTGGCTGTTAAGGAATATACCATAAAAAATAACCTGAAATTTTTTAATATCCGCGAACAGGAAGGATTTTTACGAAACCTCATTATTAGAAATACCACCAAAGGCGAGGTAATGGTGCTTATTTCTT
>CAZWGG010000749.1:0-2910 GCA_964633305.1 uncultured Bacteroidales bacterium | reverse complement strand
ACGGCGGATGAACCCACCCACACGCTGACATGCTTTCCAACGTTCTGACGCATCCCGACACCGTGTTGACGGTGGACGCTGGTTCTCCTGCCCACTCCTGACGCTCGTCTGTTGCATACGCCACCCATTTTGACGGTATTGACGGCAATTTCACCTATCTTGTTGACGGGCTGACACGCCCCGGCGATAGGTTGACATTGATAGCCACAGCTCTTGACGGGATGACCGATTTTAAAAAAAATCGACAATTGTTGATAATTTTTACTTTTTGCTAATATCTTGTTTATTAAAACTTAAATCTTTTTTGAATATGGTTAAAACAACCAATATCATTTGCCGACACAACGAGACTTTCTCAGTCTCAACCAAATTTAACCGCTCTTGTCGAGCGGTTTTTTTGTTTTTTTCTCCCCCCATTTTTTCTTTTTTTATTTTTTTACCCGGGACGGGGCTTCTCCTGCCTCGCCGTCAGGCTAGTTTGGGCCCTCTTTTGATTTCGGATTTTTGAAAAAGAAACCAGCCCTCATAATTTTTGTCACAGTTTTTGAGACCCCATCCCTTCTATGCACATTGCCGTCCTCGTTCCTGCGGGCGGCAAAGAGCATTCTGACCCGCCTGTCAAAAACTCCGCCAAAAAATATTTGCCAATCGCATTCTAAAAATGGTAAGTATCATTGGGCGAACAATAAAGTAAGTGGCTTTAATCTAAGACAATACTCCGCCCATATTATTTATTATAATTTAATAAAAATGACATAGAATATTATTCAAGAAAAAATAGAAAGTATTGTGACTTGTATTCGCACACACACCAAATCAGATAGGATAAATTACATCTTTAATTTTAGCTAATATCAATTAATAATTACAGATAAAATCATATTAAGCAAACTTCCGGTAATCAAAGCTGTCAGAACCATTACCAAAGTAGATTTTAGTAAATCAATAATACCCAATTCCTTTAAAAGTACTGCAAAAGTAGCTATACAAGGAAAGTACATGGATAAAACCACAGATGCCACGATAAGTTGTTTTAATGAAAGATGCAAAGGAATAAGCATCCCTACCGCAATGTCTTTACGCAGGAATCCCATTATCAATGCTCCTGCTGCTTCTTGCGGCAGTCCCAGTAAATAATTAAAGACCGGTACAGTAATTTTTCCGATAAATTGGATAATTCCAAATGAATAAAGGAGATTGGCAATTAAAACACCCAGCAATACAAAAGGTACTGCCTCTTTGATGAACCACTTTAACCGCATCCATGTTTTTTTAATAACTCCTTTTAAATAAGGTATTCGGTAGGGAGGTATTTCGATAAATATTTCAGGTGATGTTCCTTTTACAATTCTTCGGAGCATTAAACCTAAAATTAACCATACTATTAACAGTGTTCCGAAAACAATACCTATTCCTTTGATGCCATACGGCCCCAACAATCCGAAAAGCATTGCCTGTAATGCCATGCAGGGAACAGCCACAGACATTAAAGTCGCTGCAATAAATTTTTCTTTTCGGGTTTCCAATATCCTTGTTGCAAGGGCACCGGGCACATTACAGCCAAATCCTAAAAGCATGGGGATTATAGCAAGACCATGCAAGCCTGTTTTATGCATGATAGTATCTACCATCACAGCTACCCTTGGTAGGTACCCTGAATCTTCCAATAAGGCAAGTACAACGTAAAATGCGAAAACATAAGGTAAAACAGCCCCTAATGGAACAAACAATCCGGTTGTCAGTAAACCAAATGACTGCCCGTAATCTATTGTCCCATCAACCAGTTTACCAATAAGCAAATCATGAAAGAATTTATGATTATTTAGTGATTCTGATAGATTAAGCATTATCGGTGACCAGATATTCTCAAAAAAAGGTTCAAATAATAAATTTATCAGGCTTTCTCCTATAAACCGCATTGCCATAAACACTGCCAACAATACAAAAATCAATATCGGGATACCGGTTAAGGGTTTAACAGAAGCATCCCGCAAGGTTTCGGAAAAGGTATGATGTTTATGTTTTATTGTCTGTACCTGGTTAATCACTTTTCCTATCTCATTCCATCTTTGCATATTATCAAAGATATAGCCGGAAGTTTGTGCTTCATTTATCTTTTCCACAAGTTCATGAATACCTTCACCACTCAATGCACAGGTCGGCACACAAGGAACACCAATAATTTGTTCCAGTTTTTTAATATCAATTGTAATACCGATATGCTTTGTTTCATCAAATAAATTGAGCGCCATAACCATAGGCTTGTTATAGCTGATTAGTTGAAGGGTAAGGTTAAGGCTTCTTTCAAGGTTAGTAGCATCAATAACATTAATAAACACATCACCTTCATTCAGCAATTGCACTGCAATTTCTTCTGCTTTGCAATTTGGTTCCAATAATGTATATGTTCCGGGTACATCAATCAGTTCAACCCGTTCGCCTTGCAGATGCAAATATCCTTTTGAGTAGTCAACGGTGGTACCGGGATAATTCGATGAAATTACATCAACGCCAGTAAGCCGGTTAAAAACAACGCTTTTGCCTACATTGGGGTTTCCTATTAGCAAAACCTTCATGCTTAACAGGCTTAAATTATTTCAACCATTATCCGACGGGCCATACCATAACCTATTGCAAGTTCTGTTTGGCCTGCACGTATTATTACCGGCCCTTTCATCCATTGTCTGCTAACTCTTTTTATTTCTTTTCCTTCCCGGATTCCTAAAGCTTCAAGTTTTTGAATCAATCCATGTCCTCCCTTAACCGATTTGATTGTAGCAATACTACCGTCCGGCAAATCAATAAGTGAAATCATTTGTTAAGAATCATATTTTAGCCGTTTACCCCGTCCTTCGCCACCGCCTGCTTTTCGTCTTTTCCCCATACCTGTTCCAAGCTTTTCATTTTTAT
>CAZWGG010000748.1:0-2912 GCA_964633305.1 uncultured Bacteroidales bacterium | reverse complement strand
CGAACTTTTGGTAAATGGTGATACACTTTATAAGCCTAGCAGATTTGGACCTCGTAATATCCGTGTTCCTTTAAAGGTTGAACAAGGCAAAGAATACAAAATTCAAGCTAATTTCAGACAATTGCGCCATTCGCCGGCCGGCCTCATCTTAATTTTGGTAAAGAAGTACCTGTTAAGTTCGATGAACTTATTGAAAAGCTAAAGAGTATTGATGTAGTAATTTTTGCAGGTGGTATTTCTTCTCGATTAGAAGGAGAACAAATGCCAATAGAGTTACCCGGATTCAAGGAAGGTGACCGTACAAATATTGAACTTCCTGAAATACAGCGTAATTGCTTGAAAGCATTGAAACAAGCCGGAAAAAAGGTAATTTTCGTGAATTGTTCTGGCTCAGCTATGGGATTGGTACCCGAAACCGAAAGCTGCGATGCTATTCTCCAGGCCTGGTATGGAGGCGAATCGGGTGGTCAGGCTGTAGCCGATGTACTTTTCGGTGATTATAATCCATCGGGAAAACTGCCAATCACTTTCTACAAAAGCACAGATCAATTGCCCGATTTTGAAGATTATTCCATGAAAAACCGTACATATCGTTATATGTCCGATCCACTTTTCCCGTTTGGTTTCGGATTAAGTTATACCAAATTTGAAATTGGAATTGCCAGTTTTAGTAAAACAATTATCAAGACAGGCGAGTCTATTCAGTTGACAATTCCTGTGAAAAATTCCGGCAAAAGAGACGGCACTGAAATCGTTCAGGTTTATGTTCGCAAAGTGGATGACACTGATGGTCCGATAAAGACACTGAAGGGTTTTAAACGTGTTGACGTGAATACCGGAAGATCTCAAAAAGTAACCATTAATCTCCCCTTTTCTTCATTTGAATTTTATGACAGAAACCAGCAGAAAATGGCAATAACGCCGGGTGAATATGAAGTTTACTATGGAAACAGTTCAGAGACTAAAGATTTAAAAATGGCAAAAATCACAGTTCAATAAGCATCATTGATATGATTAGATAAAGCTAAATATACAAGGATTAAAACTAAATAAAAGGAATATTTATATTATGAAGAACATTATTTGCTTGTTTAAATTTTCTGATTAATAACCAATTAAGATGAATGATATGAAAATAAAGTTAGGATTATTCGTATTTGCAGGATTAGTTTTATTCAATATGAGTACTTTTTCACAAGATCCGAATTTTTATGTTTTCCTGTGTCTCGGACAATCAAACATGGAAGGAAATGCTAGATTTGAACCACAAGACACAACTGTGGATAGTCGATTCCAGGTTATGGAATCTGTTAATTGTCCGAACCTGGCTAGAAAAATGGGGCACTGGTACGCTGCTGTTCCTCCTTTGTGCCGATGTCACACTGGCTTAACCCCTGCGGATTATTTTGGAAGGATGATGGTTGCTAATCTTCCTGAGAACATCAGAGTTGGTGTAATTAATGTTTCTGTAGGCGGTTGCAAGATTGAGCTATTCGATAAAGATAATTATCAGTCGTATGTTTCAACGGCTCCTTCATGGATGATAAATATGATTAACGAATACGATGGAAATCCTTATGGCAGGCTTGTAGAGATGGCAAAACTGGCACAAAAAGATGGGGTAATCAAGGGAATTTTGCTGCACCAGGGCGAGTCGAATACAAATGATACTCTTTGGGCAAAGAAAATAAAAGTCGTATACGATAATTTGATGAAAGACCTGAATCTTAATCCCAAAAATATTCCGTTGCTTGCCGGTGAACTTGTCAACGCAGATCAGGGAGGTGTTTGTGCAAGTTTGAATTCAATTATTGCGACTTTACCACAAACCATCCCGAATTCTCATGTAATTTCTTCAAGCGGTTGTACGTGTATATCGGACCATGTGCATTTCAATGCAGAGGGTTATAGAAAATTCGGGAAACGCTATGCAGTGAAAATGCTTTCCATATTAGGCTATAAGGTTGCTGAAACTGAATAAGAGATATATGATTACCAAGTATTTAAGTCTAAACATAATAGTAAAGTGAATGATTTTATAAAACGTATTTACAAACTGATGTTCCTGGTTTTTGCGATAAGCATTAACACTGAAGGACAATCTTATCAGAAAACTGATATGGGTATTAAAACAGTGATTAACTCTGTTGAGGTTGAAATTCAATTTTATGGTTCTTCCATAATAAGGATATTAAAATGGCCGGAAGGAGAGGTTTTTACCAAAAAGAGCCTTTCGGTCGTCAAAAATCCTCAAAAAACGGCTTATAGCATAAAGCAAAGCGGAGATGACCTTTTCCTGAAAAGCGAAGGTCTACTTGCAGTCCTAAATCTGAAAAACGGCATGATTTCATTTAAAACCCCTAAGGGCGGGATACTTTTAAATGAAAAAGAATCAGGTGTAAAGTTTACCGATTTCAACGATGCCGGTGTAAAAACTTACAGTGTGTATCAGTCATTTGTTTTGGATGAAGATGAAGCTATTTATGGCTTAGGACAGCAACAGCAGGGAAAAATGGTGAAACGCAACCTCCAACTTAATATGATACAAGGGAATACCGACGATTACATCCCTTTCTTCCTCTCGGTAAAAGGTTATGGTTTGTTCTGGGATAATTATTCGCCAACACTTTTTGTTGACGACTCAACCGGTACTTCATTCAAATCAGACGTAGGCGATTGTATCGATTATTATTTTATGTATGGCGGGAATGCCGATAGTGTGATTATGTATATGCGCGACCTCACCGGACAGGTACCAATGTTCCCGTTATGGACTTATGGGTACTGGCAATGCAAAGAACGTTATAAAAGCCAGGATGAATTGGTAGGAGTGGTTAAAAAGTACCGCGAACTGGGGGTTCCACTTGATGGTATCATCCAGGACTGGCAATACTGGGGCAATAATTACTTAT
>CAZWGG010000747.1:0-2920 GCA_964633305.1 uncultured Bacteroidales bacterium | reverse complement strand
TTGTTGAAAGTGCCTGATAGTTTTGAGGCTGGGAATGAGTATAGTAATAGGGACCTGGCAAAAAAAATAAAAGATTTGGCAGGAGAACTCACCCTAAAACAGAAAATGGTATTTGTTTTAAGAGATTTGCAAGACTTCTCAGTAGATGAAGTATGTCGAATACTTAACATGTCTGAAGGTGCAGTAAAAAGCAATTTGTATTATGCACGTGTGAATATCAGGGAAAAACTTATAAAAATAGAAAAAGCAGGAGGATATTAGGATGAATTGTCATACAGTCAGAAAATATTTGCACCTATATAGACAGGATGAGTTGACCGCACATGAACGATTGATCCTTGAGGAACATATACAAACTTGTAAGTCATGTAAAGAATTAAGTAATGAGATAGATGAATATGAACATATACTAAAGAAGCTAAGAAATAAAGAACCTTTACTAGGTAATTCTCTTGAATTAACGGACACAATAATTGATGCTATATCATTTGATAAGCAAGGAGGTTTAAATACTACAATAAAAGTTTTACGGTTACCTTTCATGCGCATTGCAGTATCATTGTTAATACTTGTTCAGTTGGGCTTTTTTTCTTATCAACAATATTACATCTTATATTCTGTTAGTAAGTTGCATATAAACAATTATGAGCATAGTAATCAAAAAAATCAAGATGCTCATCCATCAAACAAAGAATGTATTGAGCAATCAAAAAAAATAATCTCAGATGTGTTGGCCAATGAAGATGATGAATTAAGAAATAAAGCATTTGCCATAAGCAAAGAATTATATGGTTTTGAGATTGAACACTATGCAGTAAAAATATGTCAGCATTCAGATTTACTTGCTAAATCAAAAAATAAAGAAAAGAAAAAGGAGCTTCTTCTTACTATTTTTAAGAACGAATTCAATCCCAAACTTTAATTAAAATCAAAAAATCATGAAAAAACATAGGATATTTATAAAAGTAGCTTTAACCTGGGCAGTTATACTTTTATTTAATGGTTGTTTAGAATATGATATAATTACTAGGGTATTTTCAGATGGCTCAATAGAAAGAATTTTCAAGGTTACAACTGCTGAAGATTCAAGCACTATTTTTGAACATTCGGCATTTAAACTTCCAACCGATTCCACATGGGAAATAAAAACCTGGAGGGAAGTGGAAGACAGTACAAAGGAAAAACCAGACAGTTTGTATTGTTATTCTGCAAGGAAAAAATTTAAAAATTATAGTGAATTAAATAAAGATTTAATGATAGATTCCGACATATTCAATTTGATCAGAATTGAAACTAAACTAAAAAAGAAATTCAGGTGGTTCTTTACTTATTTTGAATACAAAGAGGCCTATAATAAGTATTTTCCATTTAACCGTAAACCTTCCGAAGACTATCTAACGCACGAGGAAGTAAAGTATGTACTTTCGGAGGATGATGGGAAAAATTACAGATATAATCCACAACTGGATAAATTTATTCCTATTGATGAAGCTGATACAAATATAAAACTAAGTGAAAGAGAAAAAGCTAGGGCTAAAGAATTAGAAAATGATATTGAAACGAGATTTGAAAAATGGCAGAAAGATAACATATACGAAGCGTATTATACCAGCTTACTTAAAAGCATTAATCAAACAAATAGTAAAGTATTTGAATATCTTCAAAAAAACAAACAAGAATTCTTTGACAGTTTAAATAGCAATATTAATTTAGATTTTGTTGATAATGAAGATGATTTAGAGGAAAATAAATATCTTTTTATCTCCAAAACAGCTGAATTCCTGGACTTGGATAGTATTGAAATAGATAAAATTAATAATGAAGAACTTCAAAATTTTTTCAACAAATTATCATTTTTAAATTTTTCTATTTGGTACACGTATAAAAATGAAATTATAATGCCAGGGCTATTAATTCATACAAATTCCAAAAAAATTGAAAAAGGTAGCAGTAAATGGGAATTTAGAATAGAAGATTTCTATTCAACTAATTTCGAAATGTATGCTGAATCACGAATTGTTAATAAGTGGGCAATTGTACTAAGCGGGCTGTTAGTTACCCTTTTACTAGTTGGTCTTGTTGTTGGCTCTATAAAAAGAAAATAAGCTCAATTGATGAAATATTGTGCAACATACTTGAATAGTATTAATGAAGCATTAAAAGCAGTTGTAACATAAGAGTAGGTTATTGAAGCCATTGAAGTAGGAATTGGAATAGGAGGGAGCAGCCTAATGTTTTATGGCAATTTGCCATGAAAGTACTTGAATAGTATATAAATAGAAACTCCAAATATACTGATACCTTTTAGCCTTGTGGAAAAAGAGATAATATAGTATCAGTTATTCTGCCATCTTATTACGCGTTAGGTATTGGATAATAGCGGCATAATATTTTTAAATCTGATAATAGACCCGGAGTTATACCCTATATCAGGTTTCCTTCGGCTTTATGAAAAATGTAGATAAATGTTAGTAACTAAGGTTTTATCAATTGGATATATTTCCTAAATTTGATTAAGGTGGAGATATAATATAAAAGGATGGGTAAAAAGAGTTTATTTCTAACGATTACAGGAACTTTATTGTTGGTTGTATTAATTACATTTTTTGTTCTAGAAAGCAAAAATAGGTTTTTGAGCGAACCACTGAAAGCTATTCCAAGTGACGTTGCTATGGTTATACAGATTAATGATTTTCAAAAGCTGATTAAGAGCTTCAACAAAAATTCTGTTTGGGGATATATGAAATCCATCACAGCTTTTAAAAGGATTGATAAACAAATAAATTTCCTGGATTCTTTGATAAAGGTTAATCCTAAGGCCAGTTCGCTATTGTTAAATAGTCCTTCATACATTACTGCTCATGCAACGGGTAAGGGCTCAACCAGTTATATTCATATTTTTAGTATACCAAAAGGGTTG
>CAZWGG010000746.1:1958-2922 GCA_964633305.1 uncultured Bacteroidales bacterium | reverse complement strand
GATTAAAGATTTTGAAAAACGAATAACATCACGCACAAAAGCAATTATTATTTGCAATCCCAATAACCCTACCGGTTATATATATTCGAGAAAAGAACTGGAACAATTGCGCGATCTTGTATTAAAGTATAACCTGTTTTTATTGTCTGATGAAGTTTACCGCGAATTATGTTATGATGGCCATGAGTTTACTTCGTTGATGAATATTGATGGACTTGAAAACAATGTTATTTTAATTGACTCTGTTTCCAAGCGTTATAGTGCAACAGGTTTGAGAGTGGGAGCAATGGTTTCCAGGAACAAGGAGCTTTTATCAACGGCCCTTAAATTTTGCCAGGCAAGGTTATGTCCTCCTTATCTTGGTCAACTGGCTGCTGAAGCTGCCATTGATTCCACACAGGAATATTTAGATAATGTGTATGATGAATTTCTGGCACGAAGAAATTATATTGTTAATGAACTTAATAGTATACCGGGGGTATTTTGTCCCATGCCTAAAGGGGCTTTTTACTGCATGGCAAAACTACCTGTTGACGATGCAGAAAAATTTTCTATGTGGATGTTACGTGAATTTGAATACAGGAAACAAACAGTTATGCTTGCACCTGGCGCTGGGTTCTATTATAATACCAACTTAGGGAAACAAGAAGTTAGGATTGCATATGTATTAAATATCAATGAACTCAAAAGTGCTATGGAATGTCTTAGAAGAGCTTTGGAAACTTATCCGGGGAGGGTTTTCTCAAATCCTACGGCAAAAGAAAAGGAAGCTGTCAATACTACACATGGATATTAATAAGGAATGTAGAAAATTGTGCAATTTCAAGTCCTTAATTCCAAGTTACATTTTAGAAATACACTTTTATAAAAAAGTAATAAAAAAAGGGTGTCTTAAAAATCGGAAAATTCTTGCTTTTTAGACACCCCTATGATTCTATATTAGGTTGAACTAATTTAATTTCGT
>CAZWGG010000746.1:0-1948 GCA_964633305.1 uncultured Bacteroidales bacterium | reverse complement strand
CATACCTGTTTAATATTTCACTAACGTAATTATATGTCTCTGTTCCCCTGCAATAGCCATATTTAACTACAGGATCATTGTAAAATGCCGGATCGGATTTTTTCAATATATATTTGTCAACACTTCCTTCCCATATGTTAGGATTATTCCCATTTTTCTTTGCAAGTCTCCTGGCATCTATAACATGACCAATACCAACATTGTATGATGCTAACACGAATTTAATTCGTTCTGTTTCATCTTCAATATTTTGAAACCTTTTTTCCAACCATCCTATCAATTTAATACCAGCCCTGATCTGATCAACAGGCGGCGCTTTTCTGTCAACTCCCATTCGTTTAGCTGTAAGTGGCATTAATTGCATAAGTCCGTAAGCTCCTGCCCATGATTCTGCATTAGGCTTAAATCTTGACTCCTGGTATATCAAAGATGCAACCAACCTCCAATCCCACCCAATTTTTTCACAATACTTTTTTATAATTTTATCATAAGCCGATATTTTTCCTGAATGCAAGGCATAATAGTCGCTCCCCACAATTTCCACAGATTTTTTGTTTTGAAAGTACTTGGCATAAATGCGTTTATATCTTTTTGTTCTTTTAAACTCTGTAAGCCAGGTATTGATCTGATTTAATAATTCATCTGAATTTTTTCTAACGGCCCAGGCTAAGTTTTGTGGAAAACTAACTTTGGTGCTTACATCAATATTCGGATAATACGTTTGATTAACATACGCTACATTTTCATCACTTATTGTATAATCAATCTCGCCAGAAGCCACTTTTGAAATAAGATATTCAACGTCTTCATTAACTTCTTTTATGTAAATTGTGTCCCCTATTTCTTCCGATAAATTCCTAAGACGGGCCGCATGAGAAGAGTTTTTTTGAACATAAATTACTTTACCTGCCAAATCAAGTTGATTTCTTACTAAACTTTCCTCAAGACTTGCCCAACTCATTTTTTCCCAACCTTTTGGTTTTCGTTGAACAAGAACCTGACTGGCTTGACTATGCGGTACGGTAAAATCAACCTCTTCTTTACGTTCCTTTGTTATAGCAAGATTAGAGGCAATTAGGTCAATTTCTCCTTTTGCTAGTTTTATGAAATTATCAGAAAGATCATTACTTACTGTTACCTCGAGCTTTACTCCTAAATAATCGGCAAATTCCTGGAGCAAATCATATTGATACCCCATAGGTTGTCCGCGATAAATGAAGTAATTAGTAGAATTGTAATCGGTAACCACAGTAATTTTACCACTTTCTTTAATTTGATCAAGCGTAGTAAATCTATCTTCAGTTTTGTTTTTCTGTGATTGCTGTATGTTTTTGCAAGAAAAAATCAAAAACAATAATAATACTGCAACTTTTAGATTACACGTTTTCATAATTTAACAATTTATAATTGTTATTATTCTTACTTAATATTTTGTTGAAGATTATGGTTTAGTTAAATAGCATATAAGTTTTTATTAATCATAAAAATTCCAGGAAATTCCAAACTTAAACATTCTTTCATTTCTGGGATAATGCAATATTGAGAAGTAATTTTTTTCCAATAGTCCTGAGTTTACGTGGTCAAACTTAAGAAAGAACCTAACTCGTTTCAGCTTAATATTTAAAAATACATCAACAAACGGATAATTTCCAATTTCTTTTTCATCCTGTTGATAAAATGCCGAAATGTAAGGCATATATGCATACGGATAAAAACTTGTATTATAATATAGATCAAAACCTAGTAACATAAAAAATTCTCCACCTGTTAAATTAAAATAAACTCTTTGTTCAAAATATGTTGAATTAAAAAAAGCAACATTTGGTAAACTTAAGATTGAATCATTAGTAACATATTGCACCGCAATTTTGTTCAAAGAACGAAATTTCCAGAAATTAAACTTTTTTCCCAAACTTCCACTCGAAATAAGAATGCTTTCATTATATTG
>CAZWGG010000745.1:0-2931 GCA_964633305.1 uncultured Bacteroidales bacterium | reverse complement strand
ATTTTGAGAAAGATAACCTGTGGTAGTTCTTTTCTGAGCTGCTTGTAATTTACCGTTGACACTTATTTTTACCCTTGCACCAATACCATCCCTATTGCTTGAATGTCCAATTAGTTGCAACATTAACCAGTTGTTTTGATTGCCCTTATTGTTCCTTAATAGGACACCTTTATCGTTAAGATTTACTATATATGCATCTAAGTCTCCATCGTTGTCATAATCACCGAAACAGGCTCCACGGCCTACTAATTCTTTTTCAAAATATTTACCATGTTCAACAGATACTTCTTTGAATGTTTCACCATCAATATTTTCAAATAATTGATCTTCTTGTCCATATAAATGTTTAAGCTCTCCATTAGTTTTAAATATATCAACATCACCATCATTGTCAAAGTCAATAAAAGAGGATGACCAACCAACATACTGTGCTGCAGCTGTGGCAATTCCTGAAGGGTTTGCCATTTCCCTAAATACCCCGTTGCCTTCATTTCGATACAAAGAACAATAACTGTCATCTGAAACAAAAAGATCCAATAATCCATCATTATTAAAATCAGCAAAATCTACAGACATGCTGATGGTTGCTTCTCCCGATTGGTTGAAGGCTAAACCTGACATAATTCCTTTGTCAACAAACTTTTTCCCTCCTTCATTATGGTACAAGTAGTTAACCATATGATCGTTGGCGACAAAAATGTCTATATAACCATCTTCATCATAATCGGCAGCACCAACACCCATGGCCCTGCCATCGGGATTATAAATACCCATTTGCGCTGAAACATCACTGAAAGTACCATCACCATTGTTGTGGTATAAAACATCGGCCTGGGCATCGTATGCCATGGGTCCCGGAAAACCATCAGGGGCATAGTAATAATCATAATTAGGATCAAATTCGAGATAGTTTCCAACATAAAGGTCTAAAAATCCGTCATTGTCATAATCAAACCAAACTGCCCCAACGCTACAAGCATCTCCTGCAACTCCTGCTTTTTTAGTTATATCTGTAAATGTGCCATTGCCATTATTTTTATAAAGGACATTTGATCCATTATTGCTTACGTATATTTCAGGAAAACCATCGTTATCGATATCTCCAACTGTAATTCCCATTCCGTAACCAGTATGACCTACCCCGGCTTTTTCCGTTGCATCTTCAAATGTTCCATTCTGTAAATTTCTATACAGGTGGTTTTCTGGCATTTTTTTTGGTTTATCACCTTCACTAAATCCTTCCAGGTATGTACCATTGCATACATATATGTCGATGAAACCGTCCTGGTCATAATCTAAAAAAGCAGCACCGCCTCCAACAGATTCAATAATATTGCTTAAATGATTGTCGCCAATGGTGTGCGTAAAGTCTATGCCTGAATTTTGGGTAATATCCTGGTAATAATCTTCATTTGCTGGTGGGAGTGACGTTTCTGACTGATGCTGTAATTTTGTTGAAGATTCAGGGCTAGATTTGCATCCTTCCACAAAGAGGGCTAAAGTGAATGCTAATAAAAAATATACAGCCTTTTTCAATAGATTGAAATATTTACTTACTTCCTTCATTGTCAACAAGATAAGGGTTGATGGTTTGAAAAACCTAATTTTGCAAAATTATATCAATTTTCCAAGAGTCTACAGATATTTATAAAAGCTCTAAATTAGTGGGAAAATCGATAAAATAAAAGAATTTCATGATTAAAATTCACAATCACATTTGACTTTTTTTATTATTTTTTGGTGAAAATTCATTTTAATTAATCTTTCTTTTCTTTGTTTAGTACACTTTGTACATTTTGAAAAAAGTTCAATATCCCAAATATCAGAAAATATCCTGCCTGCTTTTAACTCTATCCCATATTCTATAACATTTTCCAACGTTTGAATACTTGGCAGGGAAAATAGTTTATTTTCAAAAAGTGATTCCATTGCTCCATTACCCATCCTGGTTGGAATAACAGTACAACATTCGGCCCCGCTGTCATAAGCACACTCCATTGATTTTGTTGCCCAATATTCTCCTTCTGATTCGGAGCGGAAAGGAAGAGAAAGTAATATAAATGAACGGACAGAAATATCCTTTTTATTAAGTACTTGTACAGCATTTTTGAAATCTTCGGGGTTCATTTTTTTATTTAATTTTTTCAGAATTTCCGGATGTACTGTTTCCAGGCCAATAGCAACTTGCAATTTGGGTTTAAGCAATTCTGCGAAGCTAAGATTTTTTTCATTTATTAATTTAGGATGGTTCTCAATAATCAATGTTTCAAACTTTTCTACCAGCGAACCGATCTTTTCATAATCTTGTTCGGGAATTGCTTTTTTATCAAAAAAATTACCACTATTATAAAGTTTTAGATGTTTTGCAGGAGGCAGGTGGTTTAATGCCCATTCTATTTGTTTTGGAATGGCCCCTATTGGCACTGGTTTGTCCGTTGTGTTTTTCCAAAGGTCACACATTAAGCATCGAAATGGACACTCATAGTTTGTTAAGAAAATGACAGCTGTATCTTCAATTTGACCTGAAGCAGTTCGTTCCTTTTCTACGAAGTAGGCATAAGGTTTAAAAGGATCAACCTTATTTTTCTTTCCCCGCTTTTTTAATATCCATTTATCGTTTATAACGAAATGAGAGAATTTATTCATACATAGAATTAAACTCTTTTCGGTAATCCATTTCTTTTTTTGGAAAGTGTTTTGTAAAAGTATTAGAAGATGCTGCACCATGCTGAAAACGCCTCTTTGGAAAAACAGGCATATCCATTCCTGTAATCGCTTTAATTCCTTTTGATACAATTTGTCCCTTGAGCTCATAGAGTTTTTCATGGCTCCAGCCTGTCATGTCTATAAATGGAATTCCTTCTGATATTTCTATGACATTTGGCAGGGTGTATGGACTAAATCCTTCAAAACCAAGTTGATCGGCAGTAG
>CAZWGG010000744.1:0-2931 GCA_964633305.1 uncultured Bacteroidales bacterium | reverse complement strand
ATTAAGTTAATCCAAACCCTTCAGAACCTGAATAAATTACCAAATTGGATTGTATATGCCTGGAGTATTTATGAACATGATAAAAAATTGGATACTTCAAAATTAAAATCCACTATCAATAATGATTTCTTTGGATTTTTAAATATAATTCGTGCAATTCTAAACAAATTTGATGGTATACCGGATTTAAGATTGATTAGTATAACAAACAATGCTCATGAGGTTTTGGGTACCGAAAAGATATATCCTGAAAAATCGATGATATTGGGGTTAACTACTGTAATATGTCAGGAATACCCGTCAATTTTCACAAAAAATATTGATATAGATCTTAATGAAATATCTTTCCCTCGGTTTTATAATCAATTATTTAATGAATTAAATAACAGTGAAAAATTTGTTTCATACAGGAACAATGCACGATGGGTACAACATTTTGAGAATATTAAAATTTCCAGCCCTGTTGCAAACCAGACTTTACTCAAAAAAAATGGAGTTTATCTGATTACAGGAGGATTAGGTGATGTGGGATTTACTATTGCAAAATACATTCTCAACAATTTCAATGCAACAGTTATCCTTATTGGAAGAACAGACTTACCTCCAAAAAAGGATTGGGAAAAGCACCTGAATGATAACCTGATATCCAATAAAATAAATGATCGTTTACAAAAGTTAATAGAATTAGAAAAACTTCCCGGTCAAACTATTTATTTGAAAGGGGATATGGCAAATTATAATGCCACGAAAGAATTAGTAGAAAAAACCGAGGACCTATTTGGAACTATCAACGGGATTTTCCACGTTGCCGGCTTTGTAAGTGGAAAATCAATCGGACCTTTTTCAAAATTGACTAACGATGATTTTAACGAACAATTTGGCCCAAAAGTATTCGGGACAATTATCTTGTATGAGGTTTTTAAAGATAAATCGCTTGATTTTTGTTTTACCACTTCTTCATTATCAAGCATATTAGGAGGATTAGAGGGTTTCTCAGCTTATGCCACGGCAAATATTTTCGAAGATTTTTACATTTCTGCACTTACAAATCAAGAAAAAGTAAAAAATTGGGTTAGCCTTGATTTGGACGGATTAAATTTTAAAAACCTTCATAACAGTTTTAAATTTGCTATTAATGAAGAAGAGGGATATGAAGTACTGGAACGGATTTTTTCCTTTATCGAGTCTCCGAGATTAATCATATCTACCGGTGATCTTCAAAGACGAATCGAAAAATATGTGCTGGGAGAGCCAGAAGATACAGGAAAAGAAAAAGATTTTGAAGTAATTGATAAAAAAGGTGACCGGCCCGAATTAATCGCATCATTTTCTAAAGCTGAAACGCCAACAGAAAAATCGTTATCCCGGATTTGGGAAGATTTTTTCAGTATTCATAAAATAGGAATTGACGACGATTTCTTTGAGTTAGGAGGTGATTCATTAAAGGCGCTTTCCATATTAAGGCGTGTAAAACATGACCTTGGATGGGAAATTTCTATAACCACATTTTTCAAAAAATCTACAATTAAAAAGTTAGCTGGTTTTATTGATTCACTTCGTCAAAAAGGCAATAGCATTAATATTAAAAATGCAGAAAAACGAGAGTATTACTTTCTTTCTTCAGCACAAAAAAGAATTTATCTGTTACAACAGATAAACCCGGAAAGCACAGGGTATAATATGCCATTTTTAATCCCTGTAAATTCTGAAGGATTTACAATAGATAGGTTAAACTCTATTTTTACCAAACTAATTGACCGCCATGAAGGACTTAGAACATCATTTAGACTTATTAATGATAATGCGGTACAAGTTATTCATAATACAATAAGCTTTAACATAGAACAAATAAATGCAGAAGATATCGCTGTTAACTCTATAAAGGAAAAGTTTACAAAACCATTTGACCTTTCGGTTTCTCCTTCACTAAGGGCAGCTATTATAAGAACTAAAGAAGACATAAATTACCTTTTTGTTGATATACATCACATCATAGCTGATTATATTACCTTAAAAATCCTCAGGGAGGAATTTTTGGCGTTACAAAACAATGAAAATCTATCTCAATTAACTATTCAATATAAAGATTTTGCCATTTGGCAGTCCAGTCAAAAAAATGCAGAAAAATTAAAGAAGCAAGAAAAATATTGGTTACAAGAATTATCAGGTGAATTACCAAATCTTATTCTTCCATACGACTGGCCAAGACCATCTGTGAAAAGTTTTGATGGGAATACCGCTGTTTTCGACCTTGAACCAAAATTGATAAAAGCATTAAAAACAATTTCAAAGAACGAAAGTGTTACCTTGTTTGTAAATATTGCTGCCCTGTTTAATGTATTATTATCGAAATTGAGCAACCAGGAAGATATTATTATTGGTATACCGTTAGAAGGCAGGAACTATCTTGAACTCGAACCGGTAGTAGGAATGTTTATTAGTACTATTGTTTTAAGAAATCAGCTAAAGGGTGATACCTCATTTAAAAAGCTTCTAAATCAAGTTAATGAAAAGGTACTTACGGCTTTTGATAACCAGGATTATCCATTTGAAGATATTGTTGAAGAAATTGAACCGGTTCGCGATACAAGCCGTAATCCTGTTTTTGATGTATTGTTTAACCTTATAAGCCCGCCTCAGGACGAACAAAATGAAACAGAATTTCAATATTCCGAAGATATTGTACATAAAAAAGGGTATAATTCTAAATTCGATATTGAATTACTGGCCATTGATTATCAGAATACCGTTCAATTTAACCTGAATTACTGTTCACGATTATTCAAAGAAGAAACTATTGATAAATTCATCAGGTATTTCATCTTTATTGTTGAACAGGCAGTTCAGAATATTGATGTCAAAATATCTGAAATTGAGTTAATAACTGAAAAAGAAAGACTGAATTTTTGCTCCGACAAAATCGCTCTGCAA
>CAZWGG010000743.1:0-2934 GCA_964633305.1 uncultured Bacteroidales bacterium | reverse complement strand
GATCCTTTCGCCCTCAATTATCGGATGCAAGCCTTAAAAACTTAGAAAATAACAAAGCAAATCCTCTTTTATCTAAAAAAGCAAAGGCCAGAATTAAAAATGCAATTGATTGGCTGCTTTACATGGCTAAGGATAAAACTGTAAAATCTGCTATATCGGGTAAAACTTGGAAATTTAAAATAACATTTGTTACACTTACTTTAAGTTCTGCCCAGGCTCACCCGGATAATCAAATCAAATCAGAATTATTAAACCATTTTCTCACAGCTGCAAAGTATAAATGGGGTATGAAGAACTATATATGGCGAGCCGAAGCGCAAAAAAACGGCAATATACATTTTCATATTTTGACTGATATATTTATACCTTGGCAATCGCTTCGTGATACATGGAATAAAATCCAAAATAAATTAGGTTATGTCGATAACTACACCAAAAAAATGCAGGCTAAGTATATGGACGGCTTTCATTGTTCATCCAAAAATCCGGATACAAAAAAATATAAAACAGAATTGCAGCGGTATATGCGTGGTAAAAAATCTAACTGGTCTGATCCTAATTCGACTGATATTCATTCAATACGATTTATTCGTAATCTTCCGGCGTATCTATCAAAATATTGCACGAAATCGGGTGATGGTCGTAATATTGACGGTGCTCTATGGCGTTTATCTGTGGGGCTTTCTGCTATGCGTGCTGGTTTTAGTGAAGTTTATTCAACTATTCGGGATGAACTCGATAAGATTAAAAAAAACTTTCCAGAAAAATTCTTTGATTACGATTTTTGTACCTGCATTTATATTGATTATAAAAAACTTTTGAATTTGTCTTGTGTTACCCTTCTTTCAATACTTTCAAACTATGCTTCGCAATTTACGTAATATGTTATGCAACATGTTATGTATACTTTCTTTTATCTTCACCGTATATTTATGTTGTAAAGCATAACTATTTATTTAATTTAAACTTAAATCTATCAATTATGAAAATCAAATTTGGTTCTACTATTGTTGAAGGTAGGGGTAAAATCGGTGGTCATGTGGCTTCTCGTAATCGTGCAGGTGCTTACTTGCGCACAAAGGTAACCCCTAATAATCCTCAGACTGTTTCTCAGGCAGGTATCCGCAATATCTTTACTGCACGTACTCAGGCATGGCGTGGGTTAACTGCTGCTCAAAGATTGGCATGGAATAACGCAGTCCAGGATTTTATCGGCACTGATATCTTTGGTGACTCAAAGGTATTATCTGGTTTCCAATTGTTTACCAGGCTTAACAGTAATTTAGTGTTTTGTGGCCAGTCTGCAATTACAACCCCTCCCACCCCAGCGACCGTTCCAACTTTTACAACATTTTCGGCTGCGGTTGTAAAAGAAACTGATGCCGTTACCTTAACTTTTACTCCTGCTATCGGAGCTACCGAAAGTGTTATCTTGTCAGCAACTCCCGGTTTATCTCAAGGTGTCACTTTCGCAAAAAGCGAATACAGAAAAATTGACATTCTGACAAGTGCTGATACTTCGGAACTTGATGCCACAACGGCATATGAAACAAAATTCGGTGCCGTGCCGGCAATTGGAAAAAAAGTATTTTTCAAAGCAAAGCAGATTGTTAATGCATCTGGATTAGCTTCTGCTGAGTCTATTTGTTCGACTATTGTTGAAGCTGCGGAGTAGCTTTAATTTGATCACCGGCCGGCGATTTTTGAGGTCACCGGCCGGTGATTTTTGTTCTTTTTTTAGTGTATTATAAATCTTATCGTATGGCAAGGGTTACATATGGTTCTGTTATTACTGCTTTAAATGGCTCTATCGGTGGTATTACTTTCCAGAGTAATCGTTCTGGCAATATTGCCCGTCAACGTCCATCCACATATAAATCTGTCTCCCCTGCCCAAAACCACTATAATTTACGTCTGTCAGCTTTTGTCAATAAATTTAATCAGTTGTCTGGTATCCAGAAACAATTATGGAATGTATATGGTGATACCTATACCCAAATTGACAAATGGAACAAAGAAAAAACTCTTTCCGGTTTTAACTGGTATTTTTTACTTAACTCAAATTTAGACTTGTTAAATGGCAGTTCTTTAACAGTACCTAACGGTTATACAACCCCTGTTACTCCTGGTAGTTTCTATTGTAAACCATATTCAGCAGGTATTTATTTATATTGGGATACTTCTCAATTACAAGAAAATGCCGGTACTTTTATATTTACTACCGGCCCTATCAACCGCCTGACAACATCATTCAGAAGAAATTTAAGATTGACTAAAGTAATTACAGACACTAATTTTGAATGGATAAATATCACATCAGACTGGGAAGCTACCCATAATTTGACTTATCCACCTGCTACAAATTTAGATCGTTTTTCGGTTGGGGTTGCCGTTTTATTTGTTCATGCGTTAACGGGTCGCAATACTCCTTTTGCGTTGGCAATAGGCCATTATGCAAATGAAATTCCTGAAATACCCTTTGGTATTATTGGTGAAAACTTAGAAATTGGTTAAAATTATTATTAATTTAAATTTACTGTTATGAAAAAAATTTTTTATCTTTTATTTTATCTGTCCGCTTTTCTTATAGGTTCTACATTTGTTTTTTCTCAGAGTGGTACCCGTTTGTCGCGAGATTCTTTAGAATTTGTTTTTTCTACCGGTAACAGGCCAGATCAAACAGACTACCATAATTTAATAGCTTCATTTCTTAATTTTGAGAGTGATTCAATAAATTATCTATTTAGTCGATATTTTGATACTATTTGGATTGGTGATACGACAGGTTCCAATAAATACGTACAAATTACAGATCAATACATTGAATTCTTTAATTCAACCAACGTTTTTATAGGTGGTAACGCCGGGGCCTCACTAACTTCTGGTACTGAAAATGTTTTTATAGGTTCTGCAGCAGGCTTTAATAATACTGCT
>CAZWGG010000742.1:0-2944 GCA_964633305.1 uncultured Bacteroidales bacterium | reverse complement strand
CGATTTCATTGGTAAAAGTTCCTTTCCCCCCATAAACAGGAACTTTTTCTCCTGATGTATTATGTTGAAATCCCAGCGACTTGTCATCTTGTAAAACAAGAGTCTCATTGAGTGTCGGCAAAATTCCCCCTGACACGAATTCCCCGTCATATTTCATTGCATTCTTGTTAAAATTATCAAGACTATCCATGGTATAAGGATAAATTTCGAAATAGAACTCACTTTGGTCATAAACTCCATTTTGAATGTCAGGCCGGTCATAAAAAACAAATGAATTTTCTTTACTCTTAAATATAGGAAACTGGGGATAATTTTCTCTTCCTGATTTATTCTCGGGCATGTCAATCAACAATTCCCCGGTAACATGTTGAATTGCACTATTAGCTTTATCAACAATAGGTAAACCAAAATTATCATATTCGCCTGTTAAAAACCTGATGTGTAATTTATCAACATCCTGTAAATTTATTTTAAAGGAATCATACTCAAAAAAGAAATTATTTCCCTCAAACGTAAAAAGGCCGGCAATAACAGTCCCGTCAAACTGAAAATCGCGGTCCTGTTTCATCACAATACGTGCACCTTTAGGTAAAATAGCAACATTCTGGGAATCGCTAACAAATATCTGTGGTATTCCGTTAATTGTTAAATCATAAGTTCGTAAATCAAAAACTGCATTTTCTAACGGTGCTTTTGTACGTGAAGGAATACTAATAACGTCATAATCAATTTTAGCAATACTGGCTGCCAAATAAGAATTTAACTTTGGTTTAACCGTGGCAACTTCGGTGTTGGTATCATAAAATACAAATCCGGCAACCGACATTCGCATTAGCATCTGCCTGACCGAATGAACAGGCATACGTAAATAATCTGCAAAATCTTGCGCGGTAAATGTCTCATAATTAATTTTTTTGACAAAACTTCGTATTGAAATCAGTGGATGTACCTCATCTATTCCCTGCATACCCGCAAATTGTCTGTAATTAAAAAAATTTGCCGATTCAAAATTGGCAATACCTTCACTTGCACCGATCGGGGCTTTGAAATGCATAATTGGTTCATCGGTTCTCCATACCAACTGTTCAAAGCTCATATCTATGTTATGATAAGAATCAAAGTATGGGCTTTGTGATGTAAATCTTTCTGTTCTTGATAAGGTGAGCTCTTTTTTGGGAATTATATACCTGAACTCAAGTCCGGGATGAAAAATCGAATCCTGGTTCAGTTCTATCACTATGCTGGCGTTAATACCAATAACACGGTCGGCTTTAAAAGCAAAATATCCTGAATTTGCCGTTAAAAGAAGCGTATCTCTCCTATAAATAGAGACAGTAGCATTTTGTTCCTGGCTTCCCGTCCCAATAACCTTAGCTCCCTGCATAGATAACCCGCCTTCGTAGTTAATATTCTCATACAAATTTTTAATTACAAAATTTTTCTGGTACGATTCAAATTTAGGATAAGTAGCACTTTCCGGAGTTTGGTTATGTTTTACTTTATCAACCAAAACACCGGTTAATGGTTCATCGAAAAAATATTTGTTAGTATAAGTGACATTCTCTGCCTGGTAATCAGGGCCGGACATATCTATTTCATAGTCGGACAGCATAGCAAATACAGAATCGCTACTATAGCCTGCCCTTTCCCAGGTTACCATTCCTGATGTACCTTTCCAAACGGTTTCAACCGGATAAAATTTACCCTTTGCCTTAAAAATAGTAATACTATCGTATCTCGAATAACAATTGAGGTCAATCTCCCCGAACTCCACGGTTATTGTTTCTTTATCTACCATGAATTTATAATCGGGTTCACCGGCTTTCCACTTGGTTGAATAGGACTGATATAAAATAGTTGAATCGAGAAGGCCTATTGTAAACGTAAGGTATTTACCTGTTTTTGTCATAGGTATCTTCCTTTTGTCAAGTAAGTTCATCAGTCCTTCTTCCCAGGTATTATAATTATCAATACTACTTGGTCCTTTTTTAAAAGCCATCAAGCAAACCAGGTAATCTCTAAAATGAGGATAGGTCCTAGCCCTTCGTTTAAGTAGTTGATTAGAAACATTTATTATCCTTGCCTGTTCCTCGGGAGTATATAAAGAAACACTATCTGATAGCCATGAAGCACTGAAATTGTCAAGTACAACCTGATTTGCATCCGTGATGTTTCTCTCCATGTACCCAGTTAGTTGTTCAATATATTCCGCCGGATTCTCGGAAAACTTCTTTAATTCCTGGCTAACAGCCGTTTTTAAAAAGAAGCTTATTAATAACAGTATGAGTAATTTTAGTTTAATCAGCATTTTTTCTTAAAGATATTTAAATCTTTCCAAATTTCATGACTATCCAGTCCTTCTTTTGCATGGAATCACAATAATCAAAATTATATTTTGCGGCCGTTTGTTTTATGTCATCAAAATCTTTTTGCAAAATACCACTAACAAGTAATAATCCCCCTTTTTCAAGTGATTTTGAATAAATGTTAATATCTTCCAATAGTATATCTTTTGTGATATTTGCTAAAACAATATCAAAAATGCTATTGGTAATTAATGTCCTATCACCCAGTAAGGGTTGCATATTTTGTATACCGTTTCTTTGAATATTCTCAATAGTATTTTCATATGCCCACTGGTTAATATCAACTGCTGTTACTAATTTAGCACCTAACTTAGAAGCCAGGATACCCAGTATACCCGTACCACATCCCATATCCAGCACAGTTTTATTCTGAAACGAGATCGTAAACATTAATTCAATCATTAATGTTGTAGTTTCATGATGCCCTGTACCGAATGACATTTTCGGCTCAATAAGAATTTCATACTTGTATTTATTTGTAACAGGATGAAAGGGTGCCTTAATTATTACATTGTTATTGATAATGGCAGGCGGATAATTGCTTTCCCATAACTCATTCCAGTTTTTTTCAAGAATAA
>CAZWGG010000741.1:0-2950 GCA_964633305.1 uncultured Bacteroidales bacterium | reverse complement strand
TCATTGAAGCAGGATGATTTCGTGACTCACTCAAGTTCATGTTCGGCGGTGGTCAGATAGATGAGCTTATTCTGAATTATACTGGTGCAGATGCCATTGGATAATTTGCCATGAAAGCCGTAAGTCTGGTCAAAGAGTGGACTGATAAAAGTTAGGGTTTAGAAAGAAGTTTATTACCAACAAACTATAAAAGGAGGTTTGATATTATGAATCAAAAAGCAGAAGAAACACAAGCCCCGGTTTTTAAACCATCACCGGAATTTCTGGCCAGAAAGAAACGCTTGGATGATGCCACAAGTTTGCAGAAACCTGACCGTGTCCCCGTAGCACCGCTGGCCATTCATTATTACCCCACCAAGGCTGTTGGGATTTCAAATAAGAAAGCCATGTATAACAAGGAAAAGACTGCAGAAATTTGGAAAGAAACAACTATCCGGCACGATTGGGATGCTGCCGTTCCCCTTGGTCCTTTGTTTCCTGTCCTGCCCGTAGAGATATTGGGTATGAAGCAATTCAAATGGCCAGGGGGCGATTTAGGAGATAATCAACCCTTTCAGTGGGTGGAAGGGGAGTACATGATGCAGGATGAATATGATGAGGCGCTGGCCGATCCCAATGGATTTGCTGTGAAAAAGCTCTGGCCGCGTATTTCCACTATTCTCGCCCCAATTAGCGGCATAGCACAGATGCAGCCCCCTCCTTTGCTCCTTCTGTCAAATGCCTATACGCTCCCTGGTCTTATAGGAGAAATGGTTTCTCCACCTCATACGGTCGAGCTTCTCAAGAAGGCCATCGAACTGGCCGAGGCCCATAATGACTACAAAGCCCTGATGATGAGCTATACCATGGAGATGATGGAAGTTGGCTACCCCCTGCTTTTTTCGATCTTATCTATTGCCTTCCCGGCATTTGATTGGATATCGGATACCCTGAGGGGAATGCGCGGAACAATGATGGATATGTACCAGGTTCCGGACAAGCTGCTTGCACTTATTGAGATGTTCATTCCTCTGACCATAGGAGGAGCCATTATGGGAGCTGAACAGACAGGTAATAAGGGCATTTTTATACCCATGCATCGCGGCGCAGCCGGGTTTATGTCAAATGAGCAGTTTGCAAAGTTCTATTGGCCGTGTTTAAAGAAGCTTTTACTAGGCTTGATAGAAGCAGGACTTACACCTATTCCCTTTTTTGAAGGGGATTATACTCCCAGGCTGAAATTCCTGCAAGAGCTGCCCCCTGGAAAAATCATGGCCCACTTTGATAAGGTTGACCGTAAAAAAGCCAAGAAACTAATTGGTGATGTCATGGTATTCTGGGGAAATGTGCCAGCCTCTCTCATGTGTTCGGGTACAGTGCAGCAGGTTAAAGACGACGTGAAGGAACTTATCGATACCTTCGGCGACAATGGCGGACTGATCATTGACAGTACCACTGGTATCCCTGATGAATCAAAGGTAGAAAACGTACAAGCTTTAACCAATGCTGTACATGAGTTTGGGGTTTATTGAAAAATCAGGGTTAGTTAGCGAAAATAAAAGAGATAAACTGTATAAGATCACAAATACGGCTCACTAATTATACAATTAAATTCAACCGGATTGATGTAAATCATGATTCTTAATTATGAACATAAGTTATTGACTGAGTGGATAGAACTAAACCATTCCAAGTATGCTGAAGGATATTTTGAGAAAGGGGAGGGTTCCGGGTATATTAATTACTCATGGAAACCGGAATTAATAACACCTTTCATAAAGGGTATAATAGAGAAATGTGTACTTGAAAAAGGAGCAAGAATACTTGACTTTGGTTGTGCCAAGGGATTTTATGTTAAAATACTGCAAAATATGGGGTATGATGCAATAGGTATAGATGTATCTGAATATGCTTTATCGAAAAGCCCTGAAGATTTAAGAAACAGGCTCTTTCTGCTTAAGGACTCTCCTCTGGAGTTATTTGAACCAAATTATTTTAATCTTATTATATCTAAAGATGTTCTTGAACATGTTCCTGAATTTGCATTAAGATACTTAATTAGAGAATTAAAAAGAATTTCAAAAAAACTATTTCTTACGGTACCTTTCTGTGATGAAAACCGCAAATATATAAACAGAGGAGATGAATTTGATAAGACACATCAAATTAGATATACTTTGTCTGAATGGCTTGAGTTATTAGATAATGTTGTAGTGGAGCCCGGACTCTGTAAATTGATTAAACATGATAAAAGTAAAGGTACGTTATGTTGCTTTTTAAACAACGATGAATTTGTGTAAGAATGATTATAGGATTTTATTAAATAGGCTAAGCTATGAAATATGGATTTTATCTGGAAAAAGACAGGGCATTCCCTTCAATTGTACAAATTTCTATTACAAATATGTGCGATATGGCATGTTATATATGTCCTCATTCAGATTTAATTAAACAAGATGGTTTTAAACCACAATATTTTGACCTGGACCTTTATAAACGAATTGTTCATGAAATAGGTGAGCATAAAGGAACAATACGGTTGCTGGGATGGGGAGAGGCATTAATCCATCCTGATCTTATTGAAATGGTGAGAGTTGCAAAACAGGAAGGTGTTGAATTTGTAAACCTTATAACCAACGGAAAACTGCTTACAAAAGAAAAAAGTACAGGGTTAATAAAGGCAGGTTTAGATATACTCGAAGTTAGCCTTGATGCCTATAATGAATCAACTTATCGGGCAATAAGAAATAATCCGCATTTTCGTACAATAAAAAATAATATATTCAATTTTATCGAATTAAGGAACAAAAATAATAGTAATACATACATTACTGTTGGCATGATAAAACAACCAAAAGTAGAAGCAGAACTTTCCGAATTCAAAAAATTTTGGTCAACGTATGTTGATGATATTGTTGTAAGGAGATATAGAGATTTCAAAGGGCATGTTAATGATTTTATTGAAATACCT
>CAZWGG010000740.1:0-2955 GCA_964633305.1 uncultured Bacteroidales bacterium | reverse complement strand
CAGACCTCTAGTTACAATAAAAGAAATATAAAATGACAAAATCCTATGTGCAAATTATATATCAGATACGAACACAAGTTTAAATGATATTAAAAACAACCTTAGGGATTTATTGCCAGGATATATGATACCTGCCTATTTCAGGCAAATGGATTCTTTTCCTCTCACTGATACGGGCAAAGTTGACCGTAAAAACCTTCCTGTTCCATCAATTGAATTGAGTGAAAATAAATCGGCAATTTTAAATGATCAGGAAAAAAATATTGCAAAAATATGGTCCAAAGTGCTCGATATTGAAGATAACAAACTAAAAGCTGATTCTAACTTCTTTGAGATAGGCGGTCATAGTTTAAGAGCAATACAGGTAATTTCAGAAATTGAAGAAGTTCTCCATAAAAAAATATCTATACAGGATTTATTTCAACATCAAACAATAAAGCAATTAGGTGAATTTCTTGAAGATACAAATGAGTTACTTGAGAGAATAGTTATTCCTGAACAAACTAATAGAGAATATTATCAATTAAGCTCTTCACAAAAAAGATTGTACTTTCTGTACGAATTTGATAAATCTTCATTAGCCTATAACATGCCTCAATGCATAGAAATTGAAGGGATGTTAGATATCAAAAAACTCCATGAAACATTTCTGCAGCTAATTCACCATCATGAAAGCTTACGGACATCTTTTGAGGTAATAAATGATGAACCGGTTCAAAGAATATCCGGTAAAATAGATTTTGATATAGAAAAATATAATTCAAAAGAAGACGAAATAAATTCTATTCTTAAATCTTTTATCAGACCCTTTGATTTAAGCCAAAGTCCCCTGTTTCGGGTTGGAATAATTACCGTTTCACAAGAAAGGCATATCCTTTTGGTTGATATGCATCATATCATTACCGATGGAGCCTCACACGGAATACTAATCAATGATTTTATGGCCCTTTATGCCAATGAAACATTGTTACCGTTAAGGATACAATATAAAGATTATGCTGTTTGGCAGCAGGGAAAGGAATATAAGAACATTTTATCCATACAGAAAGAGTTCTGGCTAAATGAATTTTCAGGGGAAACCGCAGTTCTTGACCTTCCGACAGATTTTTCACGACCCCCGGTTAAAAGTAATGAAGGTGATTTAATAAGTTTCGAATTAAATATAGATGAATCAAACAGATTATCCAAATTAGCAAAAGATGAAAGTACCACCCTGTTTATGGTACTGTTTTCAATTTATAATATTTTATTAAGTAAAATAACAAACCAGGATGATATAATTATAGGAACACCAATTGCAGGAAGACAATATACAGATTTGGACGGTATAATTGGAATGTTTGTTAACACACTAGTATTAAGAAATTTTCCTGAAGAAGATTTAAGTTTTCATGAATTTCTGTCAAATGTAAAATTCCGGACATTATCCTGTTTCGACAATCAGGCCTATCAATATGAAGATCTTATTGATAATTTGAAACTTGAACGCGATACAAGCAGAAATCCGTTGTTTGATGTTATGTTTGCTTTTCAAAATTTTGAAGTTCCCGAATTGAAACTATCAGGCCTTACTTTTAAAAGATTTAAGTCGCAGCATACTATCTCAAAATTTGACCTTAATCTTATTGTTACTGAAATAAACGGGCAATTTAACTTTGAATTTGAATATTGCACAAGGTTATTTAAACAAGATACGATTGAGCGTATTATCAGGTACTTCAGGAATATTCTTAACATAGTTTCTTCAAATAAAAATATCAGGTTAAAAGATATTGATATTTTAAACGAAGAAGACAGGCAAAAACTACTCTATGAATTTAACGATACAACAGTTAGCTATCCAAGGGAAACGGCTATTCATGAATTATTTGAAGAAAATGTAGCAAAAAAACATGGGAATCTGGCCTTATCGTTTGAAGGGGAAACCCTCACATACAAACAGTTAAATGAAAAATCGAATCAATTGGCAAGAATTCTACGAAGTAAGGGTGTAAAGCGTGATAGCATAGTAGGTATACTGGCTGAACGTTCGTTTGAAATGATGATAGGAATATTTGGTATTTTAAAAGCCGGAGGGGCCTATTTACCTGTAGATCCGGCTTATCCGGAAGAAAGGATAGAATATATGCTTTCAAACAGCAAATGCATACTCCTTCTGGCACAAAAAAAATATAAAAACAAAACCGCATTCAATGGCGAAATACTTAATATCGATAATACTAAACTCTACAAAGGCCAAGATACTAACCTGGAAAAAATAAATAAGCCTACTGACCTGGCATATGTAATTTATACTTCCGGATCAACAGGTAAACCAAAAGGTGTAATGATAGAACATCATTCGGTTATCAATAGGATAGTATGGATGGACAAAAAATACCCATTGTCAGATAACGATGTAATAATTCAAAAAACACCTGCTGTATTTGATGTATCTGTATGGGAATTATTCTGGTGGTCATTTAAAGGCGCCTCATTATGTTTGTTAAAGCCACAGGGAGAAAAAGTACCAAAGGAGATAATAAATGCAATTGAGAAATATAAAGTTACAACCATGCATTTTGTCCCGTCAATGTTAAGTGTATTTCTATCGTCATTGGAAACTAACTTTGACTATAACAAACTAAAAAGTTTAAAACAGGTTTTTTCAAGTGGTGAAGCATTGAAAGTTGATCATGTAAAATTGTTTGGAGAAACTATAAACCAAAATTGCAATACACGGTTAATTAATTTATATGGCCCTACAGAAGCTACCGTTGATGTTTCTTACTATGAATGTTTATTTGACAGTGATTTTAAAACGATACCAATAGGTAGACCAATCGATAACATTCGGTTATATGTAATTAATTCCTCAAATAAGCTTTCTGCAATTGGGGTAGCCGGAGAATTACACATAGCAGGTGTAGGACTGGCGCGGGGATACTTACACAATACCATTCTCACTAATGAAAA
>CAZWGG010000739.1:1888-2956 GCA_964633305.1 uncultured Bacteroidales bacterium | reverse complement strand
TATAGAACCGGGTATTTACCAAGCCGGATTGTTAGTAGCATTTATTTTATTAATGAAGAATTTTCATTACCGGTGATGGCTACAATTACCGACCCGGATAATTTGTATGGTGAGAATGGTATATATTCTAATCCCTGGAATGAAGGATATGCATGGGAAAGATTTGCACAACACCAGTTTTTCACAAACTCTCTGTTAACATTTAATGTAAACTCGGGAATAAGAATACAAGGAGGTAATTCGGTCGGCATGGCAAAAAAATCGTTCCGTCAGCATTATAGATCCCAATACGGAACAAAACGGCTTAATTTTCCATTATTCCAAAAATCGGGACTAGGCTCATATCGGAACATTGTTTTAAGAGGTGGCTATGACGATGATATTACCACTTCTTCCGGTTCGTTACTCAGAGATCCTTTATCTGCCGAATTTTGGCAACAAACAGGAAACTTGGGATCGCCATCGGATTGGGCTGTATTATTTCTTAACGAAAAGTATTGGGGAATATATAACCTTCGCGAAAGCCTTGATGAAGATTTTTTTATTGACCATTTGGGAACCGAGAACTTCGATTTGGTACGATTTCAAAAATCAGGCCCTGAACTTAAACACGGAACATGGACAAAATGGGACTCGCTTGAATATTTTTTTCAAAACACCGATTTTACCTCTGAAGAAGCATTCTATGCTGCTTCTGATATAATTGACATGAATAACTTTATTAACTTAATGGCATTTATCCATTGTTCACAATTTCGCAGCTGGACATGGGGATCATTTGCCTACCGCAAAAAAAACAATGGTGGAAAATGGCGCTGGACTATTTGGGATACGGACAGGTCGTATACAATCCTTAGCTGGAATGGTTTTAATGATTACCAATATACTTCCAATGAAAAGTGGAGCAATTTTATGCCAAAAGAATTAATAAAAAACAGGATATTTAAAGAGTCGTTAATAAACCGGATAGCCGACCTGTTAAATTCTTGCTTCTTACCAATTAATTCAGTCGACTTATTTGATTCTCTTGTATCAATTATTTTACCCGAAATGCCAAATGAGAAAACA
>CAZWGG010000739.1:0-1878 GCA_964633305.1 uncultured Bacteroidales bacterium | reverse complement strand
ATGGAACCCTGGCTCCAACTGGGAAACAAATGTACAGTCTATTAGGAATTTCTTAACCGACAGGCCTGCAGCAGTAAGGTCACAAATTATAACCTATTTCTCACTTCCGGGAGAACATACCCTGAATCTTGATATTCAGGGAAAAGGAACCATTCAACTCAATTCACTTAAATTAGGCACATTTCCCTGGTTAGGAGTATACCTCCAGGAAATACCGGTATCAATAAAAGCCATACCTGCTGAAGGGTATAAATTTACCGGATGGAGCAATGGATATTCAAATAGCAGTATTCCTTCATTTTACATGGAAAGCGATAGCTTACTAATTGCTTACTTCGAAGAAGAAAGTTTTTCCACGCCAAATGTTGATATAGTCATTAACGAAATTATGTACCACTCATACAACGGATCCTTTTCTGACGATTGGATTGAAATATATAACAATGGTGATGGTATTGATTTATCTGATTGGTGGATATGTGATAACGATACTGCACATAAATTTAAAATTCCTGCAGACACGTATCTCGATGAAAACGATTACCTTGTTCTAACAAGAAACATAAATCAATTCAAAACAGTAAATCCTGGTATAAGCAATAGTATAGGAAGCTTTGGGGAAGGAGATAACGGGTTTGGCCTTAGTGGATCGGGAGAGTGTGTTAAATTATTTGATCAGAATAACACGCTTATAGACATTGTCTGCTATGACGATGACCTACCCTGGCCTACCCTGGCTGATGGTATCGGCCCCAGCATACAGCTCGAAAATTCAAATTCGGATAATTCTTTCGCGGGCAATTGGAAGGCTTCTCTCTCTCCATATTATACTCCTGGAAAAGAAAATGTTATAACGTTTGAAACAAGTTTACCCTCATTCAATCATTCTGTATCTTCATACTGTATACGAGATATACTCGTTTATCCAAACCCTGTAAAAGATATGGGTAACCTGTCTTTCATTCTTGACCAACCGTCTCATATTACAATTAGTATCTACAACCTGTTAGGAAAACAAATTAAAACCATAAAATCTGAATTTCTACCCGATGGAGAATATACATTCCAATGGAATGGATGTGATATATCTCCCGGAATTTATTTCATGTTAATTAAAACGAAAACAGAAATACAATCATTTAAAATTGTTAAATAATTTAAAATAGCAGTTTATGATGAAGTTAATCGGTTTTAAGTATATAAAAATATGGATAAGCATTTTAGTACTTCGCTTATCATTCAGCATAACAAATGCACAAATTTTATTGCCGGCTACAATCTCTTCCGATACGGTATTCTTAAACAACACCGGTTCGTTTTATTACGCCGAAGGTTCTGTTTCTGTTGCCACAGGAAGTGTTTTAATTATTGATAAAGGTGTAGAAATAAGATTTCCTTCAAATGCAAGTTTAACGGTTTCCGGTTCGCTAAAAGTTACAGGCACTACCGATAAACCTGTTTTGTTTACATCAACAGATAGCAACACGAGATGGGGATACATATCTGCTGTAAATGCCACCCTGAATTTAAATCACCTGCATATAGACAGTGCAACCCGGTTTTTATCTGTAAGTTATGGGGAAGTTCGATTAAATGGTTGCCTGGTAGAGAACACCTATGGTGGGATCGGCAGTGATTGTATTGGAATTCACAATGCCGACTACGTACAAATAGAAAACTGTTCATTTTATGGCAATCCGGATCAGCCACGTATAGACGCTATTGACTGTGACGGTGTAACAGGGGCCATTTTCAAAAACAATGAATTTTACAATTTTGAAGACGATGGGATTGACATAGGAACAGCATCAAGTGATATTATAGTTGATGGCAATTTAATTAATAACTGCAACATGGGAATATCAATTGGGGAAAATT
>CAZWGG010000738.1:0-2957 GCA_964633305.1 uncultured Bacteroidales bacterium | reverse complement strand
GAAAGTACGACAAATGATACCATCAGAAGAATTTATATTGCTTCGGATGCTACATTCACGGTTAACAATACCGGTGGAGATACACTTGATATACGAAATAATAGTTATGGTATTGTAGGAGAATTAATTGTAAAATCAGGTGTAGTCTCATACGCTGATTTACGTTTGGAACTGGGAACAATTACAGTACAAGACAGCGGGGAATTTTTAATCAGAAGTAGCTGGTTCTTATTAGGAAATAAAGCACTCACAACTGGTGGCTATTTAAATATAATGGGTGATGGACAAATAAAAAGCAATGCAAACGCACCCGATCGTTTTGCTAGTGACTCACTTATGAGTGTAATTACGATTACTGATAATGGAAAATTCATAGTACCTACTGATTGGCGAGGGACAGCCACCAATTTAATGGCCAGAAATCAAATAATGACAGTTGCGGGAAATGAATTAGTTATGTACTATAATGAAGCAACTGATCAGACGATTATTACTACTGGATTTGGTATCACACCTGTTGATGAGCAATATGTTGCCGTAGATGAAGCAGCTGATGTATTGTCTGCTGTAAATGATGATGACGTTATCAGTTACGAATGGAAATACACAACTACTTCAGGAAGCAATTATACTGCATTTGTTCCTGCACAAACAGCAAGTACATGTGTGCCTTCATTCTCTGCAGCTGGAACTTACTTTGTTGTTTGTGAAGGTACCACGGCCGGAGGTACAGTTGTATCCAACGAAGTAAAAATAATTGTTGCATCTGTGGATATTGCCCCAACTGCAACGCAAACATTAGCCGTAAACGAAGTAGGAACAACACTCACGGTAACAGAATCTGTATCGCCAGAAAACAGGGAATGGAAATATTCTACTACTTCGGGTTCAAACTACCAGGCATTTGTACCTTCTCAAACAGGAACCGAATTACCCCCTGTATTCACAAGTTCCGGTACATATTATGTAATTTGTGAAAGCAACATAGGCGGTAAGCTAATCACCAGTAACGAAGTGATATTCCAGGTTGTTGAAATTACTATTGCACCCACCAACATACAAACAATTGAAACTGATGAGGATGGTACCGAACTTACAGTTACTGAGTCTCATACTGCAGACAGCAGGGAATGGAAATATACAACCACATCAGGATCGGGATATCTGTCGTTTGCTACTGCACAAACAGGAACCGGCTATACTCCTAATTTTGCAGATGCCGGAAGTTACTATGTTATCTGTGAAAGCACAATAGGCGGTATAGCTTTTGCCAGCAATGAAGTTGAGATTGAAGTAACAGTGCCGTCTGCAATTCCGGATAACCTGGTAAGTTCATTTGAACTTTTCCCAAATCCTGCAAAGACCGAGTTTTTCATTAATCCTGGTGATCATACTAAAAACTTTATTCTTGAATTGGTTGATTTCCAGGGCAAAGTTGTTCTGTATCGAGAATTTAACAATGTAAAAGGCCTTCAACGGATATCATTTGATAAAAAAGGCATTTTTGTTGTTAAAATCAATACTGGCGATGCTATTCAATTAACTAAAATTGTTATTGAATAACAGTTTGAATCAGTTTAAATATAAGGTTAAGTTTTTTAATTCTATTTTAACAGATTTGAATATGCTTAGAAAAATTAACTTAATTTACTTATATTCTTAAATGAATATGATTGATTTTCAGCTTCTTTTCTTTATGGCTTAAGGCAAAAAGAAGCTGAAAATCTCTATTATTTAAAGCAGAAAAAATTGTTGTTTATATTTAAACAAATGGTAACAAAAAAGTTAGCAAAAATAACACTAGGACAAGAGCTGGAAAATTTTTCTAAACACGGATATTTAGCTGATGGCGAGAATGCTTATATAATAGGAGGAAATCGTGATGAAACAAGGGCGAATCTATTTTTCCTTGATTTTTTTATCGACTTTTTTTATCAAAAAAAGAAAAAGCAGAAGCCTGCTCGATCTTAATCCATCGGTTTACATACTTCCACTAAAAGCATCGGTATTCTGCGTTTCGCTGAAGCTTTACCATGCTTTTTAGTAATACTAGGGAGAAGAAGCCTCTCTTTAGCTGCACGACGAAGAGGGAAAAGGCATAAATTTTTAGCAACACACAGATGATGACTAATAGGGAGCCATACTTAAAAACAAAAGTTCCAGAAAATATTAAAAATAAATAAGCTTTTGCTAAACAATTGAAGTATGAAAAAAACAATTTGTTTAACAGTCAGCTTATGGATAAGTAGCATTGCCTTCTTTTCTTGTTTTATTGATGCCCAACGTCAAATGGAGAACCTTGACCGAGGAATAATAGCAATTAGAAAAACACCCAACGAAGTATTTATCTCTTGGCGCTTGTTAGGTACAGACACTTCAAATATTGCATTTAATATTTATCGCGGTTCCACAAGAATTAATGCATCATCTGTTATTAATTCAACAAATTTTATTGACACCACCAGCGAAAATAATTTTTATAGTATAAGACCTATTATAAATGGGCAGGAACAATTGCCAAGCAAACCTGTAAAGGTGTTGTCACATAACTATATCGAAATTCCTTTAAAAGCAGGTAATTACTATGTTCAACATGCCTGGCCGGGTGATCTTGACGGAAACGGAGAATATGATATAGTTGTATCGAGGTTACCTCTCAGCTCAGGAACACCAATCGTTGAAGCATACAAACTTGATGGCACATATTTATGGACAATTGATATGGGACCTAATGCATCTATCCAGGTTCAGGGAGTAGGGAGCAACGATCCTCCACCTGCAGATATAAGTGGGTGGGGAGACATTGCAGGATTTAGAGATAATGATAATATTACTGTTTATGATTTGGATGGTGACGGTAAAGCAGAAGTTTGTGTAAGAACTGCAGCAAAAGTGATATTTGGTGATGGCACAATCCTTTCACACGAAAATAATTCAGATCAATTTATATCTATTAT
>CAZWGG010000737.1:0-2971 GCA_964633305.1 uncultured Bacteroidales bacterium | reverse complement strand
TTTTTTAAAAAATAATTGCTATAATTCATGTAACCATTTTAACTTTCCGGGGTAACCCATATAGAAAGCTTAAATAAAAATTGCGTGGAAGAGTTATCCGATGAAATAATAATGAGCAGGGTAAAAGATGGTAACCTGTATGAGATATCGAAATTATTCGAAAGATATCATATAAAGTTATATAATTTCTTTTTGAGGCTTACTTTCGATAAAACAACAAGCCAGGATTTAACACAAAATTTATTTTACCGGGTTATCAAATACAGGCAAACATTCAGGGAAAAAGGCAGTTTCAGATCATGGATATACCAAATGGCACGCAATATTCATATTGATTTTTGTAACCAAGAGAAGAAATTTTCCGATCATATAAAAAGTATAGATAATTATAATGAAAATACAATTGAGCCAAAAGAAACTTATAACATAGAGGATTTCAACAAATTGGACAGGGCCCTTTTGAAATTAAGCCCGGAACAAAGGCGAATAATAGTGTTAAGTCGTTTTCATGGATTGAAATATGATGAAATCTCGAAAATCCAACAAACCTCTGTGGCAGCGATAAAAGTTCAGGTACACAGGGCTATAAAACAGCTCAGGGATATTTATTTTAATATGGTTTAAAAAACGGCAGGTATGAAGTGCGATAAAACTGAAACATACATCATAGATTATATTGATCAAAATCTTGATAAATCTATTCTCGAAGAGATTGAAATGCACCTGGCAACTTGTGAAAAATGCAACGATGAAGTAAAAAAGTACAAAGAGTTACTTCATTCGATTTCCGAAATTCCACAGGAAAAACCGGGTGAAATAGTAAGGAAAGATTTTCACAAAATGCTTCAATCCGAAATCGATGTGTCCAATACTTATGATGATAATCCGGGAAGAACAAACTTTACGGTCAATTGGAGTTCTACAATTGTTAAAATTGCAGCGTGCATTGCTTTGCTTATAACCGGTGCTTTTATTGGAATACTTATTCAACAGGGGGTACAAACAGATAAAAGGGCAGGGCAAATCGATAACCTTCAGTTAGAAATAAAAACAATGAAAGAGCTGTTGATGTATACCATGTTAAACGAAGAATCACCCAGCCAGAGGATTAAAGCCGTGAATTATGCGGAAGGGATACCTGATCCCGATTCTAAAGTGATCCATGTTCTAATCCATACATTGAATAATGATAAGAATGTGAATGTAAGGTTGGCTGCTGCTTATTCCCTGGAAAAATATTCAGCAGACAAAACAGTTCGTGATTCGTTGGTAATATCATTAGGAAAACAAACCGATCCGATTATTCAGGTAGTGTTGATGAATATTCTCGTGGAAAATAAAGAAATAAAGGCAGTTAAACCCATGCGGGAAATCATTTCAAATAAAAATACCTTAAAAGAAGTAAAAGATATTGCACAAAAAAGCATTAATGTGTTGCTATGATTAAATTAGGACACTCTTAATTGTCAACATGAAAGTATTATAAATTGAATTCAATACTATATAAAAGCAGGTAAAGACCGGGTTTATCTGCCATTAAATTAAATTCATTAATAATGTAAAATATAATGATTATGAAAACCAAAAGTTTAATAATGGCTCTCGTGGCTATTGTATTCAAGATAAATATGTTGTTTGGACAAGAATACAAGATTCCGGTCCAAAATTCAAATGATGGAAAACTAAGTCTAATAAATTTCATGGATGATCTTCCAATTGAAGGTTATAACGGTAATGAAATTATTATTGCTCCAACATCTGATTATTCAAGTTCTCCTGATGAACGGGCAAAAGGCTTAAAACCAATATACCCCAAAGGAACAGATAATACAGGTATAGGCCTTTTTGTCGAGAAAAACGGAAACCAGGTTACTGTTCAATGCCTGCTGCCTATTACAAAAAGAGAAGAATACAAGATTAAAGTTCCTGATAATTTTTCTATAAAAGTAGAAAGTGGCTGTGAACGTACAAATAACCTTTTCATCCGGGATATGAAGAATGAAATTGAAATAAAAAATTGTTTTTCTATTAAGTTGAATAATGTGACCGGACCTCTGGTAATTTCAACCATTAGTGGTGATATTGACATTATTTATAGTAGTGTTAACACAGAGAAACCAGTTTCTGTTAGCTCCATCAGTGGCAATATTGATATTGCGTTACCTGCGAGTACACCTGCTAACCTTGAAATGAAAACTATTTCAGGCAAAGTATTTTCCGATTTCGATTTTACTTCAGAAGATACTGGTAGGAAACAAATAGGAGGGGCTACGCTTAAATATAAAATAAATGGCGGGGGAGTGGATTTTAAGATTGTATCGGTAAGTGGAAATATTTATTTACGGAAGGTGGAATAATGAGAATAAAGAAGATTAATAAGAATTGATCATTCATAGGTAATTTGTGATTTTAGGTTGGGGAGAGTATAGAAGAATGTTTTCTATACCCTCCCTATTTTTTTGAACCAATATAATCGTTTGACCATTTTGTCAAGCGAGATGTCCTTTAGGACATAACCTTTAACCATTTTATCAAATGAAGTGTTCAAAAGAACATATTGAATGTCCTTTTTGTCAAATGAAGTGTTCAAAAGAACATATTGGGTGACCATTTTGTCAAGCGAAGTGTCCAAAAGAACATATTGAATGTCCCTTTTGTCAAGCGAAGTGTTCAAAAGAACATATTGGGTGACCATTTTGTCAAGCGAAGTGTCCAAATGGACATATTGAATGACCTTTTTGTCAAACGAAATGACCAAAAGGACATATTAATTAAGGAATGGCTTATTTCCAATCATCTTACGTTCTTTAATAAAATCAACGACCGTCCTTTTATTTCGATTAAATTGGAGACATGTTGTTTATTTTCATCTACGTAATTTCGTGTAGTATCTATTATTATTTCCCATTGGGTACCAACATCTTCACGGGGCAGCGTAAATAATATAGGTTCCCAATAGCTGTTAAGGATC
>CAZWGG010000736.1:0-2974 GCA_964633305.1 uncultured Bacteroidales bacterium | reverse complement strand
AATGGACGAAACCCTTCTCTGTATTTTATCTTCAAATTCAATTTTTTTTGCATTTCAGGATTACGGGCATCTCCTAAAATACTTCTATTTCCTAAAGCACGAGGGCCAAATTCCATTCTCCCCTGAAACCAACCAACCACATTTCCCTCAGCTATTTTGGATGCGATATTCTCAATCAGCTCATTAAAATCATCATATTTCTTATAAACAGCCTTTGTTTTTCTGCTCATTAATCCTATTTCCTTTTCAGAGTAATCAGGGCCAAGATATGCGCCAAGCATTTGGTCGATTTTCCCATTAGTTTTTCTTTTTTCTTCATAATACATATAATTTGTAGCGAGTGCTGCACCTAAGGCTCCACCGGCATCACCTGCCGCAGGTTGAATAAAAATATTTTTGAATATACCTTCTTTTAGTATTTTTCCATTTGCAACACAGTTTAATGCCACCCCACCTGCTAAACACAGGTTATCAAGGCCTGTTATTTGTTTGGCTTCTTTTGCCATTTTTAGAATAATTTCTTCAGTAACTTTTTGTATAGCCAGTGCCAGATCGCAGTGGTGTTGTTGTATGTCCGATTCTGCACTTCTCCTTTGAAATCCGAAAAGAGCCTTCCATTTTCTATTTTTAACCATTTTTAATCCTGTAGCGTAATTAAAATATGCCTGGTTTAACCAAATAGAACCATCATCTTTTACATCAACTAAATTCTTTTTGATGATGTCGATATAATTATGTGTTTGGCTTGATTCGGGATTTCCATATGGTGCTAATCCCATTAATTTATATTCTCCTGAATTTACTGTAAAACCAAGATAATAAGTAAATGCACTGTAAAGCAACCCAACAGAATGAGGAAAGTTCATTTCTTTCAGAATACGAATTTTGTTTCCCTGCCCGATACCAATGGA
Source organism: uncultured Bacteroidales bacterium (assembly GCA_964633305.1). Classification (GTDB taxonomy): domain Bacteria; phylum Bacteroidota; class Bacteroidia; order Bacteroidales; family UBA10428; genus CAZWGG01. Next base: position 2,063 of record CAZWGG010000736.1, on the reverse strand, counting down.
AGCTGTACACCATTCACCTACACCATCAATTGTGAGAATCGCGGCACTTTCATATGATGAAGGGAAAAATGCACTTGCAGAATGTGATAAATGATGTTCGGGAAAAAGAAGTTTAACTTTTTTCTTATTGTATTTTCCAATTTCTTTTAATTTGTCAAAAATGAGTTTTTTTAAAAATATTTTTTCATTTAACCAAACCGGTATCGCTTTTAAAAAAGACACCAGTCCTTTAGGAGCAAATCCGTAATAAGTTTCTAAAAGTCTCTCAAATTTTAATAAAGGTTTATCATAAAACACAATAGCATCCAGTTCATCAATTTCAAGTCCTGCTTCGTCCAGGCAATATTTAATTGCATTTGTAGGAAAATCAGGAGTATGTTTTTCCCTGGTAAATCTCTCTTCCTGGGCTGCTGCAATAATAGATCCTCCAATAATTAGTGCTGCTGCTGAATCATGGTAAAAAGCTGAAATTCCTAAAACTTTATTCATATAGGGTTTCTTTACATTGTCCTTACCTTTTGGTGTTTATATCTCTCAAAAATAAGTATTTTGTTAGAAATACAAAATTTTACTGAATAAAATAGCAGTAAAAAACAAAATGAATGACTAACATTGTAAATATAGTAAAGTACTCAGCACAGGTAAAGTTAATGAAACATCGCACTATTATTCATCAAACCTGAACCTGAAAGATAACCCGCATTCAAGGTAGAAACTGTTTTTTAACTCTCCCTCCAAATAATCGGAATTGGTTATCTTTTTATCATCCTGTGAAAAATGTTCATATTTTTGAAAAAAGCGAAAACCAGGGTTTACATATATTACAAAATGTTTTGTAATATATGCGTCAAAAAACAGAAAGGTTTTGGTTAAAAAAGACTGTTTTTTTTCTCCGGTTTGATTAATAAAAGAATTCTTAAATATCGACCTTCCAAGTGTGTATGTGTCCCCGCTTTGTTCAATTTTTAAACCACTGTGAAAAAATGGGGTTAATTTATACTCAAACGTTAAATAAGCGGGTAGCAGGACAGAAAAATAAGATTCTTTGTTTATTTTTCAAGCGAAACCTAATAAGGGAATAATAAAAGGGCCATAAGTTTCCTGGTTATAATAAATACCTGCCTGCCATAAAAAGCTTGTTGATTTTTCATAAAAAAACAGGGCTATACCTCCTACCTGGAAATGGTTGATAGAAATATTTTTAAAGTCTGAGTTGATTTTCGGGGTCAACTCTAAATATGCGGACCAATTGCTTTCTTTAATTTTTTTTAAAAGGAATAAAGAAAATTTTAAAGAATGAAGATTGAGTTCTTTGAGTGTAGATGATGCTGACCTTATCTTAAAATTTTCATATTGCGTTTTTAAACCTATACTATTTTCATTTTTAAGTTCAAATGGTATAACAATACCAGCAGAATAATAAGAGAGTGATACTTTCTCACCATTAGTTTTGAACTCATTTCCAGGAAAATACACCCAGCGGGCATTTAATATGTCAATATAGTTTTGAGAATATGATATAGATATAAAAAACAGGAAAACGAGATTTAGGAAGAATTTAGTCTTTTTCATTTTTGGTTGGACTTACGGATAATATTACTTTAAATATAGTAATTGTTATGCCTGAAAATAACCAACTTCTTTGACAGACGTAATTTTGTACCAAAAGTACAACCAAATAGTCGAATTACTTAACTAAGAAGTATCCCAGTTATTATTTATTTATTATGTGCAAATAACTTATTTAAATTATATTCGATGGGGTTTTTGAGATATGCCGGACTTTTGTCAATACTTATAGAAAGTTTTAGAAGTTTCCATTCCGGAATAAATTGCAGAAATTGAATATTAGATTCAAGGTTGAACAAAATCTTAAATTGAGAGTGATCACGCAACAATTCAAGGTTTTCATCAGAACCTATTCTCTTTGAAGAATTTATAGCTTTTATCATATCTTTATTAAAATTCGTAAACGAAGCGCATGCAGACCAGAAATTGGGAATTCCAACAAGTCAGGATGATAAATTTGAAAACAAACATAACGAAGTATACGGACTTTACAG
>CAZWGG010000735.1:0-2974 GCA_964633305.1 uncultured Bacteroidales bacterium | reverse complement strand
ATAACACTGATTTTAGCATTATTGATGTCGATCAGGTTTATTCCATAATTGAAACATTGCCTGTTGGCTATAGAATGGTATTTAACTTATTTGCGATTGAGGGGTATTCACATAAAGAAATATCTGAACTACTTAATATTACAGAAAATACTTCTAAATCTCAACTGCGAAAAGCAAGGATGAACATTATTGAAAGGATGAATAAAATTAAAAGATATGGAAACAAATAATATCGATTCAATTATAAAGAAAGCCATAGAAGCATCTGGTAATTTTTACGGTGTTGAAGCTAATAAGTCAAAGGATAAAATATGGAAACACGTTCAGCGTCAAAAACAAAGTCATCCCAGGCTTATTTTACTCCGTTTCCTTACTGCCTCATGTATTTTGCTTTTAATTAGCACATCTGTTATAACCATATCATTGGTTAAGACAAAAAAATCGATGAAAACACTCGTTGAGGTAAACAGTATTTTAAAGAAAAAGGCTACTGTAAACAATCAAAACACGTCAGCGGAAAAAAAGCCTGTAACTGCGGCTAATGTCAATTCACCGGATACAATATACATTGAAAAAATAAGGACGGCTTCTAAACCTGTTATAAAAACAATACAAGTTGTTGATACGGTTTATGTCAAACAAATAGTGTATGTAGAAAAAGAACAACACCCGGAATTATTAACAACCAATGAAAATAGTATGGTAATGGATTCCACCTATCAAAAAAACACGAATAATTATGAAACAAATATTCTTATTAGCAACAGGGAATCTGTAAAACAGGAAAAAAGAAAAAGAATCCAAATCAAATTCGGGGGGAATAAAGTCCAAACAAGTGAAGGAAGATTAGCTTTTACGGCAAAACTTTAAAATTTGAATTTACGGCGCCGCATTATATCTATCAATTATTTAAAATTTAAAAAAATGAAGAATTTAAGAAAAGTATATTTAATATCATTGCTTTCATTTAGCAGTATTCTTATGTCATATAGTCAAAAATACAGTATCGATTCAATATGTGTTCAAATCGATGATAAAATAAAACTTGGCATGGCCATTTATGATTATAAAGATTTAAGTGAGAATGTGGAAAAAGATATGAAAACTCTGCAGGCTATACTTAAAAATAAAAACGATATTCCTGAAAAGGTTTCTTATTCTATTACCTATGAGCCTAACAAATTATTGACGATTAAATCACATGAAATAAGCGAAAGAATAATTTTGGAGGATGGTAAGCAAACCTATTATCAATTTAATAATCAATGTAATGTTAATTCGGACCAGTACTACTTACAAATTCAATTTAATGAACTTAAAAAGTTAATCTCTGATAGCCTGATTACCAAATTAAAGGGGGTTATTGACAGCACAAATATTATTCAAGGCAGATTTGCCTCAACATACCATTATACTTTTCAGGGAGAGGAACTATTACCTAATAAACAAATAGACAAGATTAAGGGTCAAATGGATGTTTTAAGCATTCAAGGTAGTATTGGAGTAAACTTTATGAAAAACCAACCGGTTATTGACATTTCTGCTGAAACAGGGTTAACATTCAGCAAAAAGGGAATTTTGAAAAACCACTATTACCTATCGTGTAATCTCTTATATTATTTTGAAGATAATTCAAAGGTTAATATAAATAGTTTTGTTAATATTGGATATCAACATAATTCATCAAAAACTGTTAGAGATGTGAACTGGCTGGGTGTAGAACTAGGATACCTGGTTGTTAGAAATGGTGACTTGTTTGGAAAAAACACTTTAAAATTAGGTTTTAATTGGGAAATTGGGAAATATATATCCGTTACTCCTCAAATATATATATCTGAATCGAAAGATTTAAGTTTTCCCGCGGTACGAATTGGATTCGGTTTTTAGTTTTTAGAATAACTTATAAATCAGGGGTTAAAAAAGGGGCTTATTTTAGTCCCTGATTTTTTTTTGTGTAGCCTGGCGCTATTAATGACAAAGGGTTGATGGTATCTGGCATGATTACGGGGCAATTTACTACTTATCTTGATGGCTTAAAGCAGATACATGGTGCCCGATGGCCTTTTTTTTTTGTCATGAAACTCTTCTTTCATTATTTCAGAATGTTTCAAATTACATACTATGGGCTTAATAATACCCAGTTCAAACGCTAAATGCCAATTAGATTTATAATAACCGAGAACAGTTGAAGATTCTGCCCCGTAATCAATAATGCGGACTAACCCTGTTTCATACCTTTTAAAGTTACCAAATAATTTGAGTGAGGCTATGAAATTGTTCAATTCAATTATTTAAGTTTGAGGTAAAATCAAAAGGATTGGATTTAGCATATTGAAACGATGTGCTGCTGTATACCGTCTTTTTTCTCCAGAAAGGTGTATGCCTTGCATTGCCTACTTTAGTGTCGGCTGCTGTTTGTAACATGGCTTTATAATCTAAAACAGCATGGTCGTGGCCGGTTAAAAATTGATCCAGGTACAGAAAATCATTTGTACCTTCATCAAACAGCTCAGGGCTTTGCGAACGGCTTATATATTCTTTGATATCTTTCCAGGTAAAACCACCGGGCTCTGTCAAAATTAGTCCAGAGATTCTGTCCGGATAATCGTTTACATACGCTGTTGCCAGTATTGCCCCCCATGATTGTCCGACAAGCACTATTTTTTGTGCCGGACTGGTCCTGTAATGTTGTATAACCGCATCCAAATCATCAATAAAGACCTGTATAGTAAAATCACTTGCATCGTGCCTTTTTGAAAGGCCTGATCCTCTTTGGTCATAAAAAACAACGAAATACCCGTCATCTGAAAATGCTGTATTCTTTAGTAAACTTCGATAATCGCTCCCGGGCCCACCATGCAGCATTACAAGCATTGTGCTGTCAGGATTCCCGTAGGTTTCAGCATGTAACAAAGTTCCATTTACCGAAATAGAGGGCAGTGACGGATCTTCATCTACAGTTAAAGGGACAAGT
>CAZWGG010000734.1:0-2982 GCA_964633305.1 uncultured Bacteroidales bacterium | reverse complement strand
TTCCGGAGAAATTAATACATATTAGCTCCAAGGCGAAAAAAGAGCATTTAAGCTTTTATTCCAGTGAATTTATCTATGCCGAATCGAGAGGAAATTATGTGATATTTCACTTAATTAAACAAGATAAATCTGTTGAGGTAAGCATAAGGAATTCAATTACTGAAATCGAGAATCAACTTGTTTCAATTTCGGATTTTATGCGCATACACCGTGCCTTTATTGTAAACCTGAAAAAAATTAAATCAAGAGATGGCAACGCACTTGGATACCGTCTAACCCTAAAAGACTGTGACGATATTATTTCGGTATCGCGGCAAAATGCACGTGAATTTGAAAAAGTGATGAGCTAAAACGACCTTTCCATTCATCACAAAAAGTTGCGTTTCCTCCCATTTTTTTATTGAATCTTGCATTCTGTAAGAATACAGAGTTGTATGTCCCAACAATTTTCAACTGTCTGAATTCCAGTTTTTATTTGCACTAGAAACATTAAAATCTACTGCAATGAAAAATTTAAAAATCTTTTTTAATAGCTGGTTTTGGGGGATATTATTTGTGTTACAACTTAACACAATGAACCTACTTGCTCAAAACACATCATCGATTACCGGAAAAATTTATGAAGCAAAAAACAACGAACCTGTACCGTTTGCCACAATTAGTTTAATCGACATATCCGATACGGTGTCGCATCAATTGAGAGGGACAATTAGCGATGACAACGGAAATTTCACAATTGACCAAATTCAAAATGGAAAATACAATCTTCATATTTCATCTGTTGGTTTTAAAAAAGCCATTAAAACAATTGAAATAGTTGGCTCAAAAGTAATTGATGCTGGCACTTTTATCCTTCAGGATTCATCATTGCTTATTGCTGAAACAGTAATTGTAGGCGATCGCCTAAAAGGCAAATCGGAAACCGACAAAACCATTTACTATATAAACAGTAGGATTCTTTCAGCAACCGGCAATTCGCCTGACCTTTTGAGGCATATTCCAGGGGTGCAGGTTGACTTGAAACAAAATATTTCAATTGATGGAAATCCCAACATTCTACTTTTTGTCGATGGAAAAGAACGCGACAAAAGTTATGTCAGTCAACTTAATCCGTCTCAAATCGACCGAATTGAAGTATTAAATACCCCTCCCTCAAATTACGATGGGGATGCATCGGGTGTTATAAACATAGTCTTAAAAAAAGAAAAAAATGCTGGGGTAAATGGGCATATCTTTTCTGAAATACCAACTTCGAAATCAGTAGTTTATATATTTCCAACTTACAGTTTAAATTACAGCCACAACAAAATAAACCTATATACCTCATACAACGGGGAAATTAACTACGAGGATATTGACGAAATCAAGAATCTGACGATTCTTGAAAATACATCTGTTACTAACATATCTTCCATTCAGCAATTGAGGCAAAAAAACCTATCCCATAAATTCCATTATGGGATTGATTATCATCTTACAGATAGAGATATTTTAAATTTTTACTGTTTTTATAACCTTTATTCGTACGAGCAAGATGGAAATGTTGTTGTTAAGTCTTCAGAAAATACCACTAACAACTGGGAAGCTCAAAAAGAAGAAAATGATTTAAATCGCAATATCTTTAACTCGCTTTATTACAAACATTTGTTTAATGACAAAGGCTGCGAAATAACTATTGATATCAGCAATGCTTATAATCGTTCTGAAAACGATGTTACCTACAACAATAATTTGGTGGATGAGGCTCTTATCCACACAAATACTGAAAATCCTAAACAGACAGCAACTAGTGTGAAAATTGATTTTTCTACACCCTTTACTGAAAAAATAAAATTAAGTACAGGGGCAAAGATGAAAATTAATGATATGCAGGATTACACGTCAGACGGATTTTCATACACCGAACAGACGAATGCTTTGTACGGAGCTTTAAATTATAAAAGGAAAAATTTTGACTTTAATATTGGAGTAAGAATTGAAAACGCAAAAACAGAACTAAACAACAGCCAAAATAAATCATTAAATTCACTTCTGCCTTATACTGCTTTTCATTACAAATTGAATGAACATAATGACCTATATTTATCTTTTCGTAGTTCAGTCATGCGCCCATCGGTTTATTTATTAAATCAATACACCTATACAGACGACCCCTACACAATACGCAAAGGAAACCCACTATTAAAAACCGAAATAAAAAACCGCTTGCAACTCGAACATACCATCCGTTTTAAGAGCAACTATATTTCTTCACGACTATTTTACGAAACAATAAGCGATGCCATCAACAACCTGACCTATTTAAACGTCAGCAATTTGTTTGTAACACAGGTTCAAAATCTCGGGTCGATACACCAATACGGTTTGCAATTAACCGGAGCTCTGAAAATGGGTATGCTCACGATTAGTCCTTCTTTCCGTATGTATAATCAATCGACGTTTGGAAACAGTCTGGCAAAACAATCTGGAATAGAAAATAAAAACAATCTGGTTTTTGAATCCGGTATTTCCACTATTTTGTCGTTTAAAAACGATTTTGCTTTATCTGTCATTTTTCAGTACGAAACAGCAAAAGAAAATATTCAGGACAATACCTATGATGAAGCTCTTTACTTTGTTTCACTCGACAAAACATTTAAGAAAAATCTTAAAGTAGGTATAGTAAGTGCGCTACCATTTGCCAAAAACTTTATTTATCAAGGGTCGGAGATTCATTCCCCAGATTTTTCAAGCACTTATACCGGAAATTTGAAATTGCCCACAATTCCTTTGATGTTTCGTGTTAGTTACCAGTTTGGTACAGGGATGAACAGGGCTAATCTTAAAAGAGAGAAGGAAGATGTTGACACACGTCCGAAGCAAGGATTTTAATTGATGTATTCCAAACGACAATTATTATATTTACAGATAAAAAAAATACGGTTGGTAATCGAGTAGGCAGCCGATAGGCCAGTAGCCTATCGGAGAACCTCTCACACCACC
>CAZWGG010000733.1:0-2984 GCA_964633305.1 uncultured Bacteroidales bacterium | reverse complement strand
TCTTCTATTGTATTATACAAAGTAAATTCTTTTTCCCTGTTGGTTGATTTGGCCAATTCATAAGCATATTTTTTAAGAATTATAGCACGAGGATCAGACAATGTGTATACAGCATGCCCAATACCATAAACTAAGCCGGTTTTATCGTAAGCTTCTTTTTGAAGGATTTTTGCAATATAATCAGATACTTCCGATTTTTTCTCCCAGTTTTTAACATGTTGTTTTATATTATTCATCATGTTCATTACTTTGTTGTTTGCACCACCGTGCTTCGGTCCTTTTAACGCTCCTATTGCAGCTGATATTGCCGAATACGTATCTGTGTCGGATGATGTGACAACATGTGTTGTAAATGCAGAATTATTACCGCCACCATGCTCAGCATGAAGTATTAATGAAATATCAAGTGTTTTGGCTTCCAACTCAGAATATTTTTTATTTGATCTGATAAGTCGAAGGAAATTCTTAGCCAGTCCCAATCCTTTGAAAGGATTATGCAGATGCAGGCTTTTATTATTATGATAATGAGATTTTGCCTGGTAACCATAAGCAATCATTGCCGGGAACCGTGCAATAAGTTCAATGGATTGCCTTACAATGTTAGATATTTCTATGCTGTCCGGATCCGGATCATACGAGTAAAGGGCTAAAACACTCCTGGCCAGTTTATTCATTATATCATTACTGGGCGACTTTAATATCATATTTTCCTTGAATCCTGGAGGAAGATCCAGGTTTTCATCAATTAAAGTATTAAAAGAGTCCAATTCATCTTGGGTAGGTAATTTCCCAAAAAGCAACAAGTATGCTATTTCTTCAAAGCCATTCCTGCTTTCTTTTGAAATGGCATTTACTATATCATTTATTTCAATACCTCTATATCTTAATTTACCTTCAACAGGGACAATATCTTCCTCTTCTTTAATGTAGCCGGTAACACCCCCAATCCTGGTAAGCCCTACAAGGACACCACTCCCGTCTTTATTTCTTAAACCTCGTTTTACATTGAAATCGGTGTATAGATTTTGATCAATTTGGTAATAGTTTGTAATATTTCTGGTTAAATCTTCAATTTTCATAATAATAATGTTAGGTCAGAAATTACTAGTGAAAGTGTTTTATGTTTTATTTATTCTGTTAGTAAATTTTCACAAGCATTGTATATATTTTCAAATAATTTAGGAATATCCTTTTCTGAAACAGACGAAAAAGCAACCCGGAATACATTATTTATATTGATGATCCCGGTATCATATTTTTCTAATAAGATATTCCTTATTTTTTCACCATCCAGTCCATTTTTTAGTTTCACACACATGAAATAGCCTGAATTAAAAGGAAATGCTGTAAAATATTTAGCGTATTTTTGATCATTAAGTGTTTGTTTCACTTTTGAATACCTTGCATTTAGTATTTTGTATTTGTTAATTTTCTCCTGGGTATAGCTTTCTGTGTTATAGGCAGCCAATAAAAGAGATTGAGAAAGGTTACAGGCATTAGAGATATTTCCCCTTACGGCACCGGCGGTTTTTGCTTCTAATGCTTCATATAATTCTTTGGTACTGTTTTTTATGCCATAAGTAATAAATCCTATCCTGAATCCCCAAACATAATCTTCTTTAGTAGGCCCATCAACTTTTACTGCCAGAATATTTTCATGCAAATCTGCAATATGGGCAAAAACCGATTCTTTTTCAATCCCTTGTTCATAGACAAGGCCGAAATAAGCATCATCCATTATCACAATGAGTTTATTTCCTTTTTCTGCTTCACTTTTTAGAATTGAAATAATTTCTTTAACTTCTTTTTCTGAAGGAGTATAACCACAGGGATTGTTGGGAAAATTTAATAAAATTACTTTTTTGCCATTCTTCATGTTTTGAAGCGATGCTTCAAAAGACGTAAGGTTAAAGCTTTCTCCATTAAAAAGTGTAAATTTTTCAATATTGGCTCCATATCCATTAGTAAAAATAAGGTTGTAATTGCCCCAGAAAAGATCAGAAACCAAGATCGAATCGTTTTGATCAAGAAAAAGATAAGCAGCCATACTTAGTGCATGTGTAAGGGCATTTGTTACAATAGGAAGACTAATCTCTTTACCCGTTAAGGAAGGATTTTTTTGATAAATTAAATCTTTCCATTTTTTTCGGATATCAGGCCGGCCGAAACTTGGAGCATAAGGAAAAACAAGCAATGGAGAGATGTTTAGTTGCTTTTCCAAAGCATTTAATCTCATGGGTGTATTATCATCTTCAATTGCTGCACCAATTGTTGCATTAATTTTTTTACCCTTTGCTGCTGCAGTTTGACCTAGTATTCCTTTTTTTGGAAAAAAAATTCTTTTCCCTTTTTCCGATAGCAAATCATATACTGTCTTATTTTCTTTTTTGATGATGTTGTTAAGTTCTTCGGCTTGGGGGTTCATTTAGCACCAATTTTTGAGCGCAAAAGTAATCAAATAAATTAAATTTATGTTATGCAACATAATATTCTTTTAACAACTTTAATTCAATAAAGTTGTTTGTGTATCTTGAAAAAACATAATAGTTAATGCAAATTGATTAAAAAATGTAATTGCAGGAAATTGTATTGTAGTTAGTCCGAAGCCTGAAGACAAGATATCCTGACATAATAAACTTAATGCTACATTCATGAATAATGGTATGACACGAGAGAAAGAAAACAATGAGAATTTGAAGATTTTAAGCCAGAAAGTAGAGAATGGCTTTCTGTATCTTTATCTTTAAAGATTCATATTTTTGGGATAGTAATATTGGCCGTTTAAAACTGTTTCTATCGCTTTATCCAATTCTTTGTATATATTTTCTTTAAACACACAACCCTTAAATACCGCACCTAGAAATTCAGACAAAAATGCTTTGTCTTGGTAGCTCGTTATGGCTATGACACATAATGATTTCCACTGCCACAGCGCCATTTTAGTTGCTTTAATTCCATTTAGTTTTGGCATTTCAATATCCATG
>CAZWGG010000732.1:0-2984 GCA_964633305.1 uncultured Bacteroidales bacterium | reverse complement strand
TATTAATTTTCTGATTGAATAAGATTTTCAATTTCTTCTCTTTTAATATTTCCCTGAATTCCACATATATCCAACAAATAATCAGAAATTTCCTTTCCTGAATAATTGTAATTGGCTTTAATACCTTCAATTATTGTTTTCAAATACTTGTTTCCAGGAACAGAACACACTATATGATCATCATCCCATTTAGCGGTGAAAGTAAAAGCAGGGAATCCCTCATATTTGCCCAGGTAAATAATTCTTCCATACCATGAATAATCGTTTTCAAGGAAAACAAGTAATTCTTTCGTGTCTGTGATAGAGGCAAAATCTATGTCTAACTCCTCTGTAAATGGATATTTGTCATTCTCCTGCAAAAAAATGTCAATGAATTGCTCTTTTTGTATCAAATATGAAGTACAAAGAGTCTTTTTGGACTGATCCTCGGCAGTTTTAACAAATGCAACACCCTTATCTTCCCAAGTCCTTGATGAGTTTGAAAAATATAATTCATGACAAATATTTGTGGTAGTTTGTCGCATTGGATTTTTTTTTATCCTGCACCCTTTTTGATATTTTTCTGTATACTTTGTTACACCTCCAAAAATATAAGAATAGAATCGCCCAACATTAATGTTAGATCCATAAGCAACGTACCAACAGAGGTCATTATCAATCATATTAGTTTTATCTTCATTGGTTCTTTCTTTAAAACACCTTGATCTTTCATCTAACCCGCCCAATACAACTTATTTCCATTATCATAGTTAAGTTTCTCATTATCAAGAAGCCACTGAATTGCATTAATAACTTTTTCTTTGCTCAACGGTATTTTATCTACTAATTGGTCCAGACTAATCGGTTCAAGTTTTGTCACAGATATAATCTCCTCCTGTATAAGCTCAAATTCCTGGCTTTTCAGTTCCTTTTCCATATTTTTTTTGCATACGTCGCATTGTCCACACTTTTCCGTATTTTTTTCTCCAAAATATTCAAGCAGAACCTGGCTTCTGCATCTATCATTAGAAGAAGCATACATTAGCATATATTCCAACCGTTCTGTAAATTGTTGTCTTCGCTCGTGATAATTTTCTTTTGATATAAGCAACGATTTGTTATCAAGCCTTTCTTCCAAAAAAACAATAAGAGGGGTTTTACGCTGCGGTATATATCGTATTACCTTAAGCGTATCCAATTTGTTCAAATACTGGAATACAATATCAACATTTACACCAGCCCTTTTTGCCAGTAATAATTCATCAATTGCCGTATATTCAGTAAAAATACCTGTATAGGAACGAAGCAATAATTTTAAAAACGCATCGAACTTTGCATTAGCAACCTGAAACTTATATAAATCATCTCTTGATAATAGAAATTTTACCCTTGAGGGATTATTAAGCTCATCAGTCAGTTCAATGTAGCCCTCGCGTTCCAGAATCTTTAAACTACTATAAGCAGTATAACTATGAAATTTATACCGGGTAGAAAAATCAATCAAGTTAAAATCAAAAGCCATCCCCTTTCCTCCTCCTACCGGTACATTGCAATAATTACCAGCCGCCTGGTATATATCTTTTATTGTATTAATTTCCGGAAAATTAGCTGCTACACGCTTACGTGCAATACCTTCATCAGATGCATGATAAAGCAATATTGCATACGATCTGGTTTCATCTCTTCCTGCCCTTCCTGCTTCCTGGAAATAAGCCTCTATTGAATCCGGGAGATCCATATGAATAACAAACTTTACATCGGCCTTATCAATACCCATACCAAAAGCATTTGTGGCCACAATTATCCGTGTATTACCATGTGTCCAGTTTTCTTGACGTAATGCACGTATCTCATGTTTTAACCCGGCATGATAAAAATTGGATGGAATATTATTTTTTTTAAGGAACTCAGCAATTTCTTTACATTTTTTTCTGCTTCTTACATATATAATCCCACTACCTTCTAATTTCTTTACTATTTTTAATAAATCCTGTTCCTTGTTTTCTGCTTGTTTTACTATGTATATAAGATTCTTTCTTTCAAAACTTATTTTTAAAACATTTTTTGGTTTAAAATGCAATTTCTCTTGTATATCTTGTACTACTTTTGTTGTAGCTGTGGCTGTAAGCGCTAAAACAGGTACATCGGGAAAATAATTGCGTAATTCAGCGATTTTAAGGTATGACGGTCTGAAATCATATCCCCATTGCGATATACAATGAGCCTCATCAACAGTAATAAGAGTTACAGGCATCTTTTGAAAACGTAAACGAAACATCTCTGTTCCAATACGTTCTGGAGCAATATATAAGAATTTATAGTTTCCGTAGATACAATTATCTAGTGCAATATCTATTTCATCTTTTGTCATACCCGAAAAAATAGCATGGGCCTTAATGTCGGCTTTATGTAACTTTTCAATCTGGTCTTTCATAAGTGCAATAAGAGGTGTAATAACAACACAAAGTCCTTCCATTGAAAGTGCCGGAACCTGGAATGTTATTGATTTCCCTCCTCCTGTCGGCATTAAACCTAAAGTGTCCTTCCCATGCAGGACAGAACGAATAATATCTTCCTGTAAAGGCCTAAACTGCTTAAAACCCCAGTATTTTTCAAGTATTTGATGGTAATCTGCCATATGGGTAAAATACTTTATAAACTTGAATTATTCAGTCATTTTTTTGTATTTTCGCAGGATAGACACATCCAATATGTGAATATAGGGGAGGCGATATCATCATGAAAAATCAGTATACTGTAATTAAAGACGGGCTTTTTGATATTGTCGACGATCTTTCCAAAATTAAAAACAACGGGAATAAAAGACTTGGCGAGATTTCCGAAAAGCTGGAATTGGAACAGTTTAACCTGGTGGTAATGGGGCAGTTTAAAAGAGGAAAATCCACTTTTATCAATGCCCTGATCGGTGCTGAAATTCTTCCGACGTCCATTGTTCCGTTAACTTCCATCGTCACTATTTTGCGATTCGGTCAAGAAAGCAAGGC
>CAZWGG010000731.1:0-2988 GCA_964633305.1 uncultured Bacteroidales bacterium | reverse complement strand
GACTATTACCTTTAATCCTGACATTGTCGCAATTGTTATTGCCGCGGGAGAAGCTAAAGCACAGATAGTAAAGGAATCGGTTGAAAATGAACAGGTTAATCTGTATCCTGCTTCAGCTCTCGGCAGATTGAAAAACAGTCGGGTGTACCTCACAACTGGGGCAGCATCAAGATTGACAGCCAGTGTAAACAACTATTTTCAAAAAGGCAAATGGACACATGATAAAACTGAAATTGCAGTTCTTGACCTTTGCAAAAGAATAAATAAATATGGTCACCGGATAGTTACCGATAATTTAAAGGAAGATAAATATTGTAGTTTGATTCCTGGTTTGAATGATGGTACTGTTCAATCGGTTATTGAAAGTATCAACAAAAAAATTGAAAAAAGTATGCAACCAGAAGAAAACCAGGTTTTTTTCCATACCGGCCCACATCACGATGACATTATGCTTGGTATTTTGCCCTTCATTACAAACCATTTTAGGGAACCTTCGAATAGTTTTCATTTTGCCATATTAACTTCAGGATTTACTGCCGTCACAAATAAATTTGTAATTGATTTACTTCATGACACAAAAAGATTTCTTGATGATGGCATGATACAAATGGTGAAATATCCTGATTTTTTTGATGTGGGCTACAAATATAAATGGGATAAGGATGTATACCATTACCTTACTAAAGTGGCTGCGGGGGAAGAATATGAGTTAAGGAGGGGGCTGTGCCACCGTATTGTGAGAATTTTTTTGGATATTTATTCTGTAAAAAGTAAAGACGATTTACGTGACAGAATTAATGAAACATTAACTGTTTTAAAAAATAGTTATAATGGAGAAAAAAATCCTCCTAAAATTCAAAAATTAAAAGGAATGATAAGGGAATTTGAGGAGGAATTGGTATGGGCACATTTCGGTGTCCAGACAAAAAATGTATATCATTTAAGATTGGGTTTCTACACGGGAGATATATTTACAGAACCACCTGAACAAAAAAGGGATGTTGTTCCAGTATTGCAAATGCTGAAAAATATTAATCCTACGGTAATAAGTCTTGCATTTGATCCTGAAGGAAGCGGCCCTGATACTCATTATAAAGTACTACAAGCTATAGCAGAGGCACTCAGGGAATGGAAGAAAGAAACCGATTTATCAAAGCTCAGAATATGGGGATACAGGAATGTATGGTACAGGTTTAACCCGGCTGAAGCCGACTTAATTTTCCCGGTTTCACTTAATTCTATGGCAACGATGAATGAATTATTCTCCAATTGTTATCTCAGCCAGGTTGACGCTTCTTTTCCAAGTTACGAACTTAATGGTAAATTTAGTCAACTAGCCCAGAGAATTTGGGTAGAACAATTAAAAGACGTACAGTTTTTGCTGGGGAAACATTTTTTTTACCAGAACAAGCATCCGCGTATCCGTTCAAGCCATGGACTACTTTATCTTAAAGAAATGAATGTTGAAGAGTTTTTAAAACAGGCACGCGAATTAGAAAAATCAATAGAAGGTACTATAGAATGATGAATATAAAATATAGGTTTTCAAGGGTAATAATTAACACGGAAAAAGAAGGTTTCATTTATTATTATTAATATGGGTACTTTAAATATACAGCTATTAGATTGGATAATTATAATCCTTTACATGTTAATTAGTATTGGTATTGGCATATATATGTCATCAAGGGCAGGCAAAAGTACAAGTGAATTTTTTTTAACAGGAAGAAATCTGCCCTGGTATATTGCAGGAACAAGCATGGTTGCCACCACATTTGCGGCTGATACTCCTTTAGCCGTGACCGAACTTGTTGCCCAGAAAGGGATAGCAGGAAATTGGTTATGGTGGAATATGCTTTTTGGTGGTATGTTAACTGTTTTCTTTTTTGCCAGGCTGTGGCGAAGGTCAAATATTCTTACAGATGCGGAGTTTGTTGCCATTCGTTATTCAGGAAAAGCTGCTGATTTTCTCAGGGGGTTTCGGGCTGTATATATTGGAATTTTTATGAATACGATTGTTATGGCTTGGGTAAACCTGGCTATGGTAAAAATTCTTAAAGTTATGTTCCCTTCACTTATTATTTTTGGCATTTCTGAGTTGCATTTTTTAGGCATGACTTTTTCTTCACATTTACTTGTTGTGGGTATACTTATGATATTCGTGGCCATGTATTCTTCCCTTTCAGGATTGTGGGGTGTATCTTTTACCGATACTTTCCAATTTATTATGGCCATGGGAGGTAGCATTGTATTAGCCATATTTGCCGTAAAGCATGTTGGAGGAATATCCGGATTGAAAGAAAAATTATCCGGTTCAAGCTGGATTTTTGATTTTATACCCAAAGTTGGAAATGAAAATATTCAGTCAACGAATGTTTCAGGGTTGATGAAGATGAGCATAACAGGTATCATAGCCTATTTAGGAGTTCAGTGGTGGGCAAGTTGGTACCCTGGAGCAGAACCAGGAGGAGGAGGATATGTTGCCCAGCGAATGATGTCGGCAAAAGATGAAAAACATTCACTACTAGCAACACTTTGGTTTCAGATTGCACATTATGCAATCAGGCCGTGGCCGTGGCTGCTTGTTGCTCTTGTTGCCCTGGTTATTTATCCTAACGAACCTGATAAGGGGGCAACATATGTTATGGTTGTTCGTGATTTATTACCATCAGGATTATTAGGACTGCTTCTTGCTGCGTTTTTAGCAGCCTATATGTCAACTATTGCTTCACAAACCGTGTGGGGAACATCCTATATCATTAACGACCTGTTTCGGCCCTTTGTTAAGCCACACGCCGAAGAACGATATTATGTTCGTATTTCAAGAATTACAACCTTTGTGATGATTATTTTCTCAATAATTGTTACCACCCAGTTTGAAAGAATAAGTGATGCATGGAAATTTATACTGGCATGCAGCGGAGGAATAGGACTTGTGTTGATTTTACGATGGTTTTGGTGGCGTATCAATGCCTGGTCTGAAATTAC
>CAZWGG010000730.1:0-2989 GCA_964633305.1 uncultured Bacteroidales bacterium | reverse complement strand
GTTGAACAACAAATGTTTGATAATAACATTATTAAAAATGAAAAATCAGACAAAACAGGAAAAAGAAACCCCTTCGATATCGATTGAAGAAGCCCTCAGGCTTTACCTTTCCGCGGCCGTTCCCAATGGATTGCCGGAAGATATTGATACTGATTTATTATTTAGCCGGCTTAAAGCTTATATAGCAAAAGACAGACCGGAATGGGCAGGTAAGTTTGAGGCCGGTTCTGGTTTGTCTTCCAAAGAGATACAGAAAAGTTATTCGAGGATCAAGCAGGAAATTATTGAGAAGGCAATGAAAGAAGAAGTTCCTGAAGATACTGAAGAGCGGTATTTATATGAGCGGCGGAAAGAAGCCCGGCAAAACAGCCAGGCTAAAAAGGAGGAGTCCAGGATTTCCGAAAAGCAGGATAAACTGGTAAAAGACCTGGTACAAAGAAAAAAAGAAGAAGAGAAAGAGAAGCAACAAAAAATTGAATTCATAAAAAATGAACTCAAAAAGAAATTATCACAAGCCTTTAAAAACAACTTCCCAGGAATTTCAAACCTCGAACATCAAAAGCAAAACCTCGGCAGACCGGAAAATAAAATAGAAAGTACACAAAACCTTTCACTCGAAACATCCGCTAACTTAACTACAAAATATTCGCAGGAAAAAATAAAAAAATGGAATCAAATCAGATGGAACCCTGAAAAGAGCCTTATAAACAGAAAAATATTTAAAGAAATGGATTTGTCCGAAAAGCAAAAGGACAAACTCGTGGCACTGGATACTTTCCACGAAATGAGACGACAGAATATGTACAAGCGATCTGAAGTGGTAAAACCTTTGAATTTTGAAAATGCATATAAATCACGTAGAGAAGGGATAATTGAGTTAGATCAAAACGACCGGTTTGAAAACAATGTTGGTTTCAACAGAATAAAGGAACAAAACAGCGCACTGCAAATTAATAGCAATGACAAAATAGCTGGTGGACTGGAATTTAAAAATAATGACAAAATTATCAAGGAACCACAAATAAAAAGAAATGTCCGGAATTTGAATGCCGGTAACATTCAACCGGTAGCAAAAAATAAATTGGAAAAGCAGGGTCTTTTTCCAGTTGAAAACAATGTTGATTTCGATGAAGTAAAGGAAAAAAACATCGCCCTGCAAATTAATAACAATGAAAAATCAACCGGTAGGCCGGAATTTAAAAATGATGACAAAATCTTTTTGGAACAACAAATAAAAAGAAATACAGGGTATTTGAATACGGATGAAATTCAACAGGAAACAAAAAATAAATTGGAAAAGCAGGGCCCTTTTCCTGTTGAAAACAGACAGAAAAAAGATAAATCATCTAATTTTCAAATAGATAGGATTGATCATGCTAAACGGGAAATACCAGGTAATAAAAAGAAAAAACCTGGCAGCAATATACTGTACAATAAAAAAAGAAAGAAAAAGGATACCCTTTTTGTTGATTTTGCCGGAAAAAGAGGTAAGGCAACAGTCCCATTACCTGAAAAAAAACATGAAAAACCAGAAATGGAAATGAGCATGGATATGAATATGGATATGTCATTTACCGGGAAAAAACAAAAAGGATTTAACCTGGAATTATGATTACAAAACCCATAGATCAATCATTGGATTTTTCCAGGCTGGATCGTTCAGTTGCGGAAATTCAGACAAAGCTGGAAGACAACCAAACCTATGAATTAAGGGAAAAATATGTTGATCGTGGCAAAGGGAAGATTGCATTTCCGTTTTACATTCTCAGGTTTCACGAAAAAGTACCGTCAAAAGGTGACGATCTTTGCCAGGAACCATTGTTTTGCACTAAAAAGCCGGGAATTTCCTATAAATATATTTGTCGGGATGATCCTTTTAACCAATCATCATACTGGAAAACAGTACCTGGGAAATATTTAAAAGAAAGGCTCGATCGTTTTATCCTTATGTGCAAAGAAGATTATCTTCAGCCACCGGGCCAAAGGCAGGGCTTATATGGTAACAAAACTGAACATGAAAAATTCGAATCAAGGCAATTTCAATTTGAAATTTTATCTCCCTGGTATTCTTTAATCGGTATTTGTCCTTTTTCGGAATTATCACATGCAGATTTTGGAGCTATTGAAGGCAAGCTTAGTGACTTTTCTCCTGATCTACTCGCTAATCTTGAACTAACAATAAAAAATTCCAGTGGTACCATATTGAAAAGAAGCTTTACGCGGGAAGGTAAATTCTGGTTTGCCAAACTTCCCCCGGGAAAATATAACCTTGAGATTAAAAATTATACTTTAAATTTAACAAATAACGTGAAACCCTTCGGCTGGATTAAAGGCCGTTCAACAAATGAAACCGGCAACCATCCAAATGTACATCTTGAAGCACCGGATAAAACTATTTTCAGCTTAAATACCGATTCAGGCGGCCGGTTTCATGCTCATTTACCTCCTTTTCATTATAAGCTCACTGTTCCCAATCACTGGTTTACGTCAAAAATATGGATGGAAGGCCACACCATTATTTCAGGTGTTGTAAAGACTGAGCCAATTGGTCCGTTGAACAACCTTAATATCGTGTTAAAACAAAACGGCAGTAAATTAGTTGAAAAACCCGTTCAACCGGATGGTTCTTTTCGTTTTGAGTTAAGTGTTTCAGGAAAATTCAGCCTTGAAATCCCAGGTTATAAAATATTTGCAAAGAAACTACCTCCTGCAACCATCAATGGCAAAATTCATAAATCCGGAAAACCGGTTTTTATAGAACTTATTGCAAAAGCTGAAGTAGTATCGTCCACTACATCTACCCAATCGGGAGCCTTTGCTTTTAAGGGATTGCTTACAGGTAAATATATAGTTAAACCTGACATGCCATTTGTTGTTAATAAAATTTACGCGTTAGAAGGGTATATACAGGGAATATTGCATTCAGGGGGAGCAGAAAAAAAACCTTTGGTAAATATAGTAATCGAATTATGTCATGCTGAAAACCTGA
>CAZWGG010000729.1:2252-2990 GCA_964633305.1 uncultured Bacteroidales bacterium | reverse complement strand
TTCTTATAATCTTTCATTGTTGCCGATCCGGTAGTAATATCAGGATCTTCCTTGTATTTCTCTTTGAACTCAATTGTTCCCTTAGCTTCTTCGGCAGTTAACTCATAAGCTACCCATGAAGCTAATTCATACCCCTCTACAAACGATTGTGAATAAAATTCATGATGTACTACCTGCTGCCTTGGTTTTTCCGCAGGCAATTCCAGTTTTTCCTGTCCTATCACATTTGAAATATAAAATAAACATACTATGTAAATCATTTTCTTCATAATAGTATTATGTTTAAAGTAGATTAATATTAATTTTTTACCAAAAATATTGACATTTATTATGAAAAAGGATATTTATTTAATTTAATATTTTAACAAAATTATAATATTGAAATAATTTAAAAACTGTATAAATGGAATGTATTATAATACAGTAACATAAATAATATGGTAAAGAAATAAAAAAATACAGATTTTCATATAAAATATTGTGGAAATTTTTGTAATTTATTATAAATCTTTAATAAGGTAATATTTTTTACTAATGATCGCGAATTTTCAACAAACCTATGAAGAAACCTAATATTAAGATTTTAATAAATTTTTTTTTGTTTATCCAGGTATCCTTTTGGGTTGGTTTTTCTCAAGAAAAACTTGGAATTAAGTTCGAAAATATCTCTATAAAAGATGGCCTTTCTCAGAGTTCTCCAAATTGTATCTTGCAAGATTCACGGGGATTATTGTGGAT
>CAZWGG010000729.1:0-2242 GCA_964633305.1 uncultured Bacteroidales bacterium | reverse complement strand
TGGTACAGAAGATGGATTAAATAAATATGACGGTTATGAATTTATTATTTATAAGCCTAAGGCTAACAATGATAATTGTATCAATAATATCCGAATTAAATGCCTTTTAGAAGATAAAGAGAACAATATATGGATTGGGACAAATGGTGGAGGCGTGAATATGTATAACAGGAGACAGGACAAGTTTTATCAATATAATAAACAAGATTCCTTTTCTATTCAAAGTAATGTAATTAATTGCCTTCTTGAAGGAAGCGATGGTTCAATATGGATTGGGACGATTAAAGGACTTTATAAGCTTAATAAAAAAACAGAAAAAGTATCCTCGTTTCTCAATGATCCGTCTAATTTAAATACAATAAGTAACGATTTTGTAACATGTTTATTAGAGGATAGCAGTGGGAATTTATGGATAGGTACTGAATTCGGATTGAATTATTTTAACATAAATGAGGGAATATTCACAAGGTATGTGTACAATGAAGAAAAAGAAAATCAAAGTATAATCTCTGAAAATATTATCCGGTATATATATAAGGACAATGAAAATGTTATATGGGTAGGTACTGCGAATGATTTACATAAGTACGATAAGAATTCGGATGCTTTTGAGGAAATCGATATCCCGGATGATAATAAACTTGCTATTTCCAACTATGCAATTAATTCTATTATTGAAGATGATGAAGAAAATTTATGGATAGGAAGTAATGGAGGTGGAATCAATATTTATAATAAAAAATATAATAGGTTTATTAGCTTAAAATATGATCACAATAATCCGCATAGCTTAAGCAATAATGAAATTTTATCTCTTTATAAAGATCAATCGGGTATAATATGGGTTGGGGCAAATGGTCTCGATAAATACAACCCCAAAAAGGAAAAATTTATTCTTTATGATTATGTACCATTTTTAGCAGAGAACCTTGTTTACAGGCATATTCATTCTATATATGAAGATAGTTATGGTGTGCTTTGGATTGGCTCAAAAAGTGATGGCATTTATATTCTCGATCGTGAAAATAAAATATCAAAAAGAATAATACATATTGAAGGTAATTTAAACAGCCTTTCAAGCAACAAAATAAGAGTAATTAGAGAATATCCCGAAGGTATTTTATGGGTTGGTACAGATGATAATGGATTGAATAAAGTTTTACTAAATAAAAATAGGGAACCTATTGCCAATAAGTGTTTTAAATATGATCCGCTTAATCAAAATTCGGTATCCAGTAACACAGTATATTCTTTATTTTCAGATAAGCAAGGATTTATTTGGATTGGGACTAATTATGGTATTACGAAAATGAATCTGGAAACAGAAGAAATGGTTAGGTACCTGCCCGACCAAAATGATCCGGTTAGTCTAAATAACGAAATTGCATATTATATTTTTGGCGATAGAAATGGGAAAATTTGGGTTGCAACAGATAATGGACTTAATAAATTTAATCCCCAAACCAATGGTTTTATTCATTATACTCATGACGTACAAAACCCGGAAACTTTAAGCAGCAATGAATTGCTTACTGTTTTTGAAGACCATTCAGGTACAATTTGGATAGGAACCTATGCACATGGCATAAACAGTTTTGACAAAAAAACTGAAAAATTTGACAGGTATAGCGATATTATAGAACTAAGCACATCTGTTGTGTATGGAATTCTTGAAGATGATGAGAATAATCTGTGGCTTAGCACTAATAATGGAATTATTCAATTTAATCCGGATAAACGGTCAATAAAACAATTTACAATTGAAGATGGGTTACAAAGTAATGAATTTAATGGGGGTGCTTATTTTGAAAGCTTCACTGGAGAAATGTTTTTTGGAGGCCAATATGGTTTTAATACCTTTTATCCGAATAAGGTAAAACAAGATTCTATACCTCCAAAAATTATTCTTACCGATATAAAAGTGAACAACCGGTCTGTAGTTCCGGAAAATAATTCTCCTATAAGGAAACATATTTCAGAAGTAGAAGAAATTGTGTTAGACTATACTGAAAATAATTTTACATTAAGTTTTGCTGCCCTTCATTTTGCAAACCCAGTTCATAATACTTATAAATATATGCTAGAAGGATTCGATGAAGAGTGGATTGATTCGGGTACGCAACGTTTTGTTTCTTATACAAGTTTACCATATAAAACTTATACTTTTAAATTAAAAGCAGCAAACAGTGATGGAATATGGAATGAAAAAGGTCTATCTGTAAAAATAAAGATAAAGCCTCCA
>CAZWGG010000728.1:0-2998 GCA_964633305.1 uncultured Bacteroidales bacterium | reverse complement strand
TCGGCGTTCGGTATGGGAGTGGATAAAAAGAATATCGGAATGGTAATTCATTATGAAATTTCCGATTCGCTCGAAAACTACATCCAGGAAGCAGGGAGGGCAGGAAGAGACGAAAGTATCACGGCAGAATGTTTCGTGCTGTTTAACGAGGAAGACCTTGGTAAACATTTCATCTTGCTGAACCAGACCAAACTCAGCATTAAAGAAATTCAACAAGTCTGGAAAGCAATAAAGGAAATCACCAAATTTCGTTCTACTGTCTCTAATTCTGCATTGGAAATTGCAAGAAAAGCCGGTTGGGACGACAATGTTGTGGAAATCGAAACCAGGGTAACAACAGCAATTGCAGCGCTTGAAGATGCTGGTTACTTGAAACGGGGACAAAATATGCCAAGGGTTTTTGCCAATAGTATTTTATCAAAATCAGCACAAGATGCAATTGATAAAATAAATGCTTCACAAAGATTCGGAGAGAAGGAAAAGGTAAAAGCCATTAGGATTATTCAAAAACTTTTCTCAGGTAAAAGCAGAAAACAAGCAACTGACGAAGCAGCAGAGTCAAGGATTGATCACATATCTGACCATTTGGGAATTGTAAAAGAAGAAGTGATAAACATTGTGAACCTTCTCCGTGAAGAAAAGATTCTGGCAGATACAAAAGATTTGACCGCCTTTATCAAAAAAGGAGAAAACATTAACCGCTCATTAAGCATTACAGAAACCTTCTGCAAGATTGAAAATTATCTTTTACCGGTTTTTGAGGAAAAGGAAAAAACTTTTCATATAAAACAATTGAATGAAGAGATAGAGGAGAAAGGATGCAAAGATGTAACCCCGAACAAGATTAAAACCATCATAAACTTTTGGGCTATCAAAAATTGGATTAAGCGGCATAATGAGGAATATTCAAAAAATCATGTTGTGGTACTTTGCATCCAACCAAAAGAAAAACTACAAGAGAAGTTAGATAAACGGCATGAACTGGCAAAATTCATTGTGGAATATCTATTTGAAAAAAGCAAGGCAAATATTACAAAAGATGAAATTGAAAAAGAAGAAGTATTGGTTGAATTTTCAGTTCACGAAATAAAGGAAGCTTTTGAAAGACAAATTCAACTTTTTAAAATAAAAATTTCAATACAGGATGTTGAGGACACACTTTTCTATCTTTCAAGAATTGATGCGATAAAAATTGAAGGTGGGTTTTTGGTGGTATATAACCGGCTTACTATTGACAGGCTTGAACAAGACAATAAGAAAAGATATAAGAATGACGATTATCAAAAGCTAAGCCAGTTTTACGAAAACAAGGTTCAGCAAATTCATATTGTTGGTGAATATGCCAAGAAAATGATTGGCGATTACAAAGGAGCTTTGCAATTTGTTGAAGATTATTTTCAATTGAACTATACTTCATTTCTCAATAAATATTTTCCCGGAAGCCGGCAACATGAAATTAAAAGGAACTTAACCCCTGCCAAATTCCGACAGTTGTTTGGCACATTATCACCACGACAGTTAGAAATTATTAAAGACAACCAGGCAAAGTATATAGTTGTTGCTGCAGGCCCTGGTAGTGGCAAGACCAGGGTATTGGTGCATAAATTGGCATCATTGCTATTAATGGAGGACGTGAAACATGAACAACTTCTAATGGTAACATTTTCAAGGGCTGCAGCAACAGAGTTTAAAAAAAGATTACTTGCACTCATAGGCAATGCAGCCAATTATATTGAAATAAAAACATTTCATTCTTATTGTTTCGATTTGTTGGGAAAAGTCGGGAGTTTGGAAAAATCAGATGAGATTTTGAAAAACACCGTTGCGAAAATTAAGACTGGAGAAGTTGAAACCAGCCGTATTACAAAAACCGTTTTGGTAATAGATGAAGCACAGGACATTGATGCTGACGAATTTGCCCTGGTAAATGCACTTATAGAACAAAACGAAGATATGAGGGTAATTGCCGTTGGTGATGACGACCAGAATATTTATGAATTCAGGGGGGCATGTTCAAAATATTTAGAACAGTTCATTGAAGAAAAAAAAGCTGTTAAACATGAACTTATTGAAAACTACAGGAGCAAAAAAAACCTTGTGGAATTCACAAACGGATTCGTAAAAAAAATTCACCACCGTTTGAAAGAAACCCCAATTGTTGCCACTCAACCGGATAATGGAAAAATAAAGCTGGTGCATTATCGAGACGGCAATCTTATTGCCCCTTTGGTGAACGACATACTTTCAACCGGACTTACAGGAACGACTTGCATACTGGTAAAGACAAATGAAGAAGCATTGCAGGTTACCGGGCTGCTTTTAAAATATGGGGTGCAGGCAAAATTAATTCAAAGCAATGATGGTTTCAATTTGTATAACCTGTTGGAAGTCCGTTCCTTTCTGGATGAATTGAAATTGGGAGACGATGAGTTCATTATCAGTGATGAAGTTTGGGAAAGTGCTAAAAGAGAATTAGCAAACAAGTTTATGCAAAGTTCAAAATTGGAAGTTTGCAACAACATCATTAAAGATTTTGAAGAAACAAATCCAAAGAAAAAATATAAATCAGATTTGGAAGTGTTCATCCGGGAGTCCAGGCTTGAGGATTTTTTCAATGAAAGTGGCGAAACCATTTTTGTATCAACTTTTCATAAGGCAAAAGGAAAAGAGTTTGACAATGTTTTCATAATGACTGAGAATTTTAGCCCTACAACAGATGAAGCAAAACGCCAACTGTACGTTGCAATGACAAGGGCTAAACAAAACCTGACAATTCATTTAAACAGCAATTACCTTGACAATATTGTAGTAGAGGACATAGAGAGAATTGAAGATGGCGAAACGTATTTGCCTCCGAACCAGGTAGCATTGCATTTAACTTTCAAAGATGTCTGGTTAGACTATTTTATTAACAGGCAACCCTTGGTATCAGAATTGATAAGTGGCGATGTGCTGACTATTAACGGAGATGGATGTACAAATTCTAAAGGGCAATCTG
>CAZWGG010000727.1:0-3005 GCA_964633305.1 uncultured Bacteroidales bacterium | reverse complement strand
TTTTGGTACCAGCAGGAACTTTCTTGTATAATTTGTACATAGGTCTAACTTATTGGTTAATCAGGAAGAAATCTTTTTTTTCTATATCTTTAAACAAACTGATCAGAAGAGGAACAGAAGGAGGATTCCAGGTTCTTTTCAGACTAGCGAAATTACCAAGTGGTCTTATATGGGGTGATTTAATCGGGCATATTATGAACTGTACAGCAGGATTTATTCAGGTATTTAAAGCAAACATATCGTTCATTCAATTTAGTTTTAAAAAGGTTAGCTATGTTTTAAGAAAATATGCTGAATATCCTAAATACAATCTGGTTACAAGTTTAATGAGTGCTTGCAGTTATTTGCTTCCTGCTATTTTTATTAATAAATTTTTTACATCTGAAATGGCAGGTTATTATGATTTATCCAAACTGGTGTTATCAATTCCCTTAGCTCTTATTGCCGTTTCCATTTCCAATGTACTGATGCAACGTGTAGCTGAAAAATATAAAACACGGGAGAGCATTAAAAAAGATTTATTACAGGTATTAATCGTTGTTCTATTTATCGCGTTGATTGAAATTGTTGTTATTTCCTTTTTTGGCGTAAAACTATTCAGGTTGATATTTGGAAAACAATGGATGTTGTCAGGGGAAATATCAACTATTCTGGTTTGGTCCTTTGCTCTAAACTTTTTAGCTGCTTCTTTTTGGAGCATTTTTATGGCAATGAAAAAGATAAAAATATTAAGCATTTGGCAATTTTTTTATTTTATTACTATACTTTCTTTAATCTTTTTTAAGAAGAGTTCCTTTATCTACTTTATAAAAATATATACATTTCTTGAAATTACATGTTACTCTATAGTATCCATAATTATGTTGAAAATTGTTGCTGATTACGAAAAAAAAATTGAAAAACAATTTGAGAAATAATAAAATGCAGGAAAAAAGAATTAAAATTGGAGTATACCTGCCAAATGGTAGAATTAAAGATGTACACCTGGAAAATCCTGAAAGGGGCAATCCTGGTATAGGAGGCACTCAATTTTTGTTATTCTCTCTTCCGTATTATTTAAATAAATATTATAGTAATAAATTCGATTTTGTTTATTTTGTAGAAAATGAGAAATCTATTTCTTCAGGATGTAAGATTATTCTGGTCAACAGTTTAATAGATACAGCTCAAAAGGCAAAAGATACTTCTTGCGATATAATTATTTTCCGACCAAATTACGATAAAGAATCAATAAGTTTTTTAAAACGAATTAAAGAATTGAAGATAAAGTCCATAGCATGGATGCACAATACCCCGATTTTTTTATTGAATCAACTGCATAGGAATAAATACATTATACGTTGTGTATGTGTTGGACGAGAACAATATGAATCGTTAAGAGATCATCCAATTATTTATAAGTTGTCAATGATTTTTAATGCGGTTGATTCCTCAAATGTACCTGATAATTTAAATATCCGGAAAACAAAAAGTGTTGTTTTTTTAGGGAGCCTTGAATTTGCAAAAGGATTTCACTTTTTAGCAAAATTATGGAAGCATATATTAAAAATTCATCCGGATGCAGAATTATTTGTAATTGGTTCTGGTAAATTGTATGATAGAAACCAAAAGTTTGGAAATCTGGGAGTAGCAAATGAGAAGTATGAAAAAATGTTTAGTAAAAATGTTTTGAACGAAGACGGGAATATTCATCCATCAGTAAATTTTTTGGGTGTTTTGGGAGAGGAAAAATTTGAAATAATGAGTAAGGGATGTGTTGGTTTCACAAATAATCCAAATGTTAGGGAAACCTTTTGTTTATCTGCTGTTGAATTCCAACTTTGTGGCACTCCGGTTGTTAGCAAAGCATATGGAGGATTGTTAGATACTGTGGAACATGAAATTAGTGGTTTCTTAGTTAAAAACAAACAAGGTTTTATACGTAGTATTGATAAGCTTTTATCTGATAGAAAGTTATCGTCGAAGATGGGAAATAAAGGGAGAGAAATTGTAAGTAAAAAATTTAACTATAAGAATATTAGTAAAGATTGGGTTAATTTATTTAATGACGTAATTTCTGATTCCAAAATTTGTATTTTAGAGAATGATCAATCAGATATAAATCAATTAAGAAAAATCAGGGAGTCTTTTAGACTTTTAAAAATTAAATGTTTTGTTTTTAGAATGTTACCTCCTAGTATTTATATATTACATACTATGGAATTTAGTAAACTAAAGCTGGAAAAACTTGAATTAAGAATCAATCAAGTCATTTATAGACTTGGAAAATTATTAATGTTTTGAATATCATACGATCATATTTAGCTAGTTAGGATGTACAGGCTTTGATATCAATTATGTCACTTGGAATAATTGATATCAAACATTATATTAATATAAATATTCTCAAATATAAAAAAATCAATATTAAAGTTATTATTTTACAGGAAGATCTTCTAAAAAATGATTATAATAGAAATAGATAGATAGTAAATAAAATTAATTAAATATGAGGAAAAAATTTAAAAAACTCTTTATTGCTTGTATTCCATATAGAATAGAACTTCTTTTATATTCATGGTTTGCATATGATTTGGGGATGGATAATGACATGTATGAATGTATTAAAAGATTGAAAAACTTGGGATTACACCCTGATTGTATAATAGATATTGGAGCTTATAACGGAGATTGGACAAATGAAGTCACAAATATTTTTAATCAATCTACAATCTTAATGGTGGAACCACAGGAATCAAAAGAAGCTGTATTAAAAAAAATTGCCAAAAAAAATAAAAATTTAGTATATGCAAAAAAACTTTTAGGAGCAGAAAAGAAAGAAAATGTACAATTCTTTGAAATGGAATCGGGATCGAGTATATACGAAGAGAAAACTAACCATCCCCGAACAGTGAAATACTATAATATGTCGACTTTAGATGAATTGATTAAAGAATATAACCTAAATGGGAAATTCTTTTTGAAACTCGACGTTCAGGGAGCTGAAATAGATGTATTAGATGGTG
>CAZWGG010000726.1:0-3014 GCA_964633305.1 uncultured Bacteroidales bacterium | reverse complement strand
TAAGATACGTTTCTTCCTTGTTTTTAATATAAAATTTAAATCCTCAAGCTCTTTCATTACATTGCTAACAGAGCCGATTGAAATACCGGTTAATTCAGATAATTCCCTATATGAGAATTGCAGGTTTTCGGGGGTTTTGAGCAGATTGAATATCAATTTAATGCCTGTTTCCTGGAAAGCCCTGGATTGATTTTTTTTGTAAGTTTCTGTGATTTCTGGCCCGAAATGTATATAAATAATTTTTCATTTTTGATAAAAGTATTTCCGGCTATGTCAATATAATTAATTCCCTGTTCTTTGAATTCCTGTGCTATGTCAGTTGCAATGAACTTAGCAATTACAATTATCGGCCTGTTACTTCGATCCCGCAATTCATTTACATGGGACAGGACAATACCTTTGTTTGATGCCCTGACTTCCGGTTTGGCTTCAATAACAAACTGTTTCTCATTTAATGTTAACAGCGCATCATATTCTTTTCTTCTACTTTCCACTTTAACAGGAACATTTATTAATTCCTCAAGCCGAAAGGCGGCATCATAAATAAAATCGTTGTTTTTGTACATGTATCTTTATAGTTGTTCAACAATATATATTTATTCATTGACAATGAACAATAAAAAATAGTGAACATAAAATTAATTTCAAAGAAAAATTTTACGAGTTAACAAAATTTGCCAAGGAAAACTATCCTATATCCCGCCTTTATGCTTCTGCACAGATTAAATTAAATGCAATACTGTAATAAAGACTTTTATAATATCCAGTTTTTAATATAATCGTAAGTTTCAATTATCAGTTCTTTTTTTGAATTTTGAATATCCCTATTGACATCATTCACAACCTTATCAGCAATATTATTAATCAAACCTGTGGCCAGGGATTCTTTGTAGGTCTCCACGAACAGGTTTTTATTTTTAACCGACTCATTTATCTTTTCATCAAAGGGAATATAACCAAAATAATGTATGTCAAGAGAAAGATTTTCTTTTACAGATACATCTATTTTTTCAACTACCCGTAAATCCTCCGGAGCTCGGCCAAAGTTAAAAATAACCTTGGGAGTATAAGATTTATATAAATTGTTGACAGAATTGGCTACCTGTTCATCTGTATCTGAAATTATTTTTATCAATTCTTTGTAGGTAAGCGGAATTTCTTCAGAACTTTTTCTAAATGTTTTTTTAACAGCGTCATTAACTGAATAGTTGTTTTTTATTTTTTGCAGAATAACCCGAAACATGAAATTTTTTATAAAAGACAAAGTGTTCATTATGGCCGGGAAAGCAAATGATGTAATTACAATACCATTCTTTACCAAACCAAAAAAATCAAGTGTATTAAAAGAAGTGCCTGCACCCAGATCAAGAATAATAAAATCGGCATCAAATTTTTTCAATTCATTGAGTAATTTAATTTTTTGTGCATAATGGATATTGGCTAAAAATGGGGTTCGACCTTCACCAGCTAAAAAAAATAAATTTTCATAAGGGGTTTTAACCAGGTATTCTTTTAAAGCTTTTTTTTCTCTGATATAATCGCCAATGCCCGGATAAATGTTACCCAATCCCAGATAAGTGTATAAGTTTGATCCTCCCAGGTCCATGTCTACAGCAATAACTTTTTTCCCTTTACTGGCTATCAGGGCAGCTAAATTTGCAGCAAGAATACTTTTTCCTACACCGCCTTTTCCACTGGCAATAGGTATTATTTTGGCTTTGTTTTCCATATTTGTAAGTTATGTATATATAAATTTACAAACAAGGCTTTGAAAATACAATAGGTTTTTAAGTTATAAATTCTGTAAAAATCACCTTTTGTTATGATAACGGTAAATTTAAACCTTTAAAGGGTTAGGATAGTCATTTCCCATTGTATTCTTATATTCAAGCACAAAAGCCTGATATCTGATTCTGGCTTCTTCATTCATTTTTAATTTTTGCATCGCTTTTATTTGAAATGCCAATGCTGTCTCATTAAGGGGATCTATATTAAATATAGCTTCAGCAAGATCAATAGTAGTTTGGTAAGATTCAGCCTCAAAACATTTTTCCATTTCCAGCAAAAGTACAGGTTCCAGCTTTTGTTCTATTTCTTCTTTAAATGAATCAAATAAGGGGTGTTCAGAAAGTTGCAGGAGTTTACCACGACTTACTATTTCAACTAATTCTTCCCTGTATTTTTCCACTTCATCGGTTGAAATAATTTGAATACACCGGGTATAGTCACAGTAAAATTCGTTGCTTAGCTCTATTTTGAAATAACCTTTGTCATAAATTAATTCTATGCCATCAAGTTCATTCAAAGCCTTACGTAAATGATTTATATTTACTCCCCTGGAATTTTTTACTTTATAAGCAGGTTTATCCGGCCACAATATATTACTGAGACGCTGAGATGAAATTCCATCTTCTGTACTGTTTTGTAATATAAGGCAAAATATTTGTTTTAATTTAGTGCTAAACATGTAAGTTATATCTCTATTGTTTCTATTGTGCACTGTGAAATCTCCGAAAAGGTAAATGGAGTTGGATTTCGGCTCTGTTTTAGTCTTATTATCTGTGCCAGGTAAATTTTGAGCGCTATCCTGGTCATTGGTATATTTGGGTCTCGGCTTCTTAAACAAAAGAAAACCAATGCCAGCGGCAGATATACATAAAAAGAGTATTATAACGAATACTATGGCGCTGTTGCTTTTGTTCCTCGAAAAACTTTCCAGTTCTCGGGCTGTAATAGGGGGGAATGCCAGGGAATAAACTTTCAAATCCGAAGAAATATCATCGTCAGATTCCTGGACAATAGCATACAAATTGTTTAATCCCCTGTCATAATACAGGTTGGCATTTGTCGCAATCTTATCCGAATATATAGGAATTGAATCGCCAAGTATTTCATAATTACCATCGTTTAACGAAAACCGGTATAGTTTAAGAAACGATTCTGAGAAATGTTCCGGATAGCACAATGTATAAAAACAGGAATCTTCAAGTATAACCATTCCTCTCACAGGAACA
>CAZWGG010000725.1:0-3015 GCA_964633305.1 uncultured Bacteroidales bacterium | reverse complement strand
GGAAGCTTCCCATACATTAGGAATAAAGCCAGATACCATTACATTGTCAGTAGCAAAAAAAATGGTTGACCACACGCTTGCTAAAGGATGGGATAAAGAAAATGGTGGATTTTATGAGGCCGGGTACTATACTCCCGGATCAGGTTCCATATCAATTATTAGTGAAACGAAAGTATGGTGGGTACAAGCTGAAGGATTAAATGCCTTGTTGCTAATGGCTAAATTATATCCAAAGGAAGAAAAATATTATGACGCTTTTCTGAAACAATGGGAATATATAAAAAAGTACCTTATCGATCATACCCATGGGGGATGGTATATCGAGGGTTTAGATAAAAGCCCTGGAAAACAAAAAGCTCCTAAAGCAACAGTATGGAAGATAAACTATCATACGGCCCGAAGTCTTATGAATTGCATAAAACTATTACAATCAGAACATGAATTATTAAAAGAAAATTAGTATTGTATCAACTATTCCGAGGAAATCGTTTAAAAAAGTATTTTAATCCTCTAGCATGCCAGGTCTTATTTTTTTTGTCCGTTCAAGACTTTGTTCCCATTTCCATTTTTCAATTTCTTTAAAATTCCCGGACAATAAAACCCCAGGTACTTCCCAGCCTTTATAATTTGCCGGCCTGGTATATACAGGAGGGGAAAGAAGGTTATCCTGGAAAGAATCTGAAAGGGCAGATGTTTCATCAGATAAAACTCCGGGAATAAGCCTTACTATAGTATCAGTAAGAACAGCTGCGGCAAGTTCCCCGCCTGTCATAACATAATCACCAATTGAAACTTCCCGGGTAACAAGATTATCGCGCACACGCTGATCAACACCTTTGTAATGCCCGCACAAAATCACTAAGTTGTTTAATGTAGAAAAATAATTTGCCATTTTTTGATTGTAGGGCTCACCATCAGGCGTGGTATAAATTATTTCATCGTACTGGCGTTCATTTTTCAATTTTTCAATAACCAAGTCTATTGGTTCTACACTCATAACCATTCCTGCCCCTCCTCCAAAAGAATAATCATCAACCTGTTTATGCTTATTTTGAGCATAATCACGAATATTATGAATTACAATCTGAACCAATCCCTTTGATATCGCCCTTTTAAGAATTGATTCACTAAATGGTCCTTTTAGCAAATCAGGCAATATTGTTAAAATATCAATTCGCATGTTTTCCTGTATTCAATTTGTAGCACAAATATACAACTTGTTCTATGAAAGAGCCTCCACCGAATTTATGATTAGAAAAAAATATGATTTTTATGTATTTGCTTATTCGTTGTATTTCTGTAAGTAATTTAAAATTTTGTACCTTTGGCGTTTTATTTTTCGGGAAACTTATTATTACTGTAAGTTTTCCCAAAATTGAATAACCTCCAAAAAACTTTGACTATTATCAGTTTAATATATATTTTCGTAATTATGTTTAAATAAAGTGTTTTGTTACACAAAATGATACTACTATGGTTAAAAACAAACCTGATAGCTCTGTTCAAGATGAACAATTCAGTGATGTTGAAAACAATACTGAAAATATGGAAAATTCGACAAAGCAAAATGCTTTGTCTTCCCATGAAACAAACTCTGAACCGGATGAGGTTGTAAATAAATCAGATGATATAAAACAACAAGTTGACAAGTCTTCCGTTGAGACTCCTGAGGAGTCTCCAAATCAGCAGGATACAGCAAAATCCTCAGATGAAAAAGAGACTGCCAAAGAAGAACCGGAAGACAGCGAAACACACGAAAAAAAGAATGAAAACCAAAAACCGGAATTAGAACCCGGTACAAAGAAAAAAGTTGAAGAAAATTCTGATACCCAAAATGATGTAGAAGAGCAAACCGGAAAAATTTCTGGTACCGAAGAAAAAACAGATAAAAAGGAAACCGGCGAACCTGAAGAACAAGATGAACACAAAACTGAAGAACAAAAACCGGAATTAGAACCCGGGACAATGAAAAAAGTTGAAGAAAATTCCGATACACAAAATGATGTAGAAGAACAAACCGGAAAAATTTCTGGTACCGAAGAAAAAACAGATAAGAAGGAAACCGGCGAACCTGAAGAACAAGATGAACACAAAACTGAAGAACAAGAGCAAACCACAGAAGGGCAAGAAGAAATTGACTATACTGCCTTAAGTATGGAAGATCTTGTTGCTACCCTCAAAGAACTATTAGACAAAGTATCTGTACTGGAAATAAAAGATGATATTGACTTAATTAAAACTAACTTTTATAAAAAACACAAACAAGAGGCTGAGAAAATAAAGAAAAAATTCCTGGAAGATGGTGGCGCCCCGGAGGATTTCAGATTGATGGAAGACCCTCTTGAAAAAGAACTAAAAGAATACCTGGCAAGGTACCGGGATTATAAAACAGAATACAATAAACAGCTTGAGGAAGATAAAAAGACCAATCTTGAAGAAAAATACAAGATTATTGAAGATATAAAAGATCTTGTTAACCGAAAAGAATCGATTAATAAAACATTCCAGGAATTCAGGGAATTACAGAAAAGGTGGAGGGAAGTCGGACCGGTTCCTCAACAAAACCTTAAAGACTTATGGGAAACTTACCACCATCATGTTGAAACTTTTTATGACTATATCAAGATTAATAAGGAATTACGTGACCTTGACCTGAAAAAAAACCTGGAAGCAAAACTTGGACTTTGTGAAAAAGCAGAAGAACTTTTGCTCGAACCTAATGTTATTAATGCCTTTAGTACGTTACAAATCCTTCACGAAAACTGGAGGGAAATAGGCCCAGTTCCAGCAGAGTCCCGTACCGAAATATGGGAAAGGTTTAAAGAAGCCACAAGTAAAATAAATAAACGGCATCAAGAATATTTTCTTAACCTGAAACAGGAACAAAAGAAAAACCTCGAAGCAAAAACGTTGCTTTGTGAACAAGTTGAAGAGATAAACAATCTTGAAATAAATTCATTTCAAGATTGGGAAAAGAACTCCAACAAAATCATCGAGCTACAGAAAATATGGAAA
>CAZWGG010000724.1:0-3018 GCA_964633305.1 uncultured Bacteroidales bacterium | reverse complement strand
CCCATAGTCATATATAGCCCAGGCTGCATGTTCACGGCTAGAGCCACTGCCGAAATTTTTGCCTGCAACCAAAATAGTTCCTGAATAGGTCGGGTTATTTAATACAAAGTCATTTTTAGGTTGATTATCTTTTGTGTACCGCCAATCTCGAAACAGGTTATCACCAAATCCTTCACGACTGGTTGCTTTTAAAAACCGGGCAGGTATTATCTGGTCTGTATCCACGTTTTCAATAGGAAGAGGTACACATGTCGATTCTATAGTAACAAATTTATCTATTGGCATAATATTTTGTTTTTTTTATTGTGATTTAGAAAAACTCTCTAGGATCTGTTATTTTTCCTGTAATTACAGAAGCTGCTGCTGTTGCAGGACTTGCAAGGAATGTTCTGGCCCCTGGCCCCTGTCTTCCTTCAAAATTTCTATTTGTAGTTGAAATGGCATATTTGCCTTCCGGAACTTTATCATCATTCATGGCAAGGCAGGCAGAACATCCTGGTTGCCGCATTTTCATCCCGGCTTTTTCAAAAATTTCAACTATGCCTTCTTCAATAGCCTGCTTTTCCACTTGTTTTGATCCGGGAACAATCCAAGCCACCACGTTATCAGCTTTCTTTTTACCTTTAATAAGATCAGCAAACTCACGTAAATCTTCAATTCGGCCATTTGTGCAAGAGCCAACAAATACATAATCAATTGGTTTACCCAGCATTCCCGATCCGGGTTCAATATCCATATATTTCAATGATTTGAAAAATGATGGTTTTTCATGTTCGGCAAGTGCCGATCCGTCAGGTATATTTTCAGATATTTTTATTCCCATTCCCGGATTTGTACCATAAGTGATCATAGGCTCAATATCTGCAGCATCGTAAGTAAGTTCTTTATCAAATACCGCATTATTGTCTGTTTTAAGTGTTTTCCAATATTCAACAGCTTTTTCCCACTCTTTTCCTTTAGGGGCAAATTCACGTCCTTTTAAATAGGCAAAAGTAACCTCGTCGGGAGCAATATGGCCTCCCCGGGCACCACATTCTATGCTCATGTTGCATATTGTCATTCTTCCTTCCATAGACAACCCTTTTATGGCTGATCCGGCATACTCAATAAAATAACCCGTACCTCCGGAGGCAGATATTTTCAAGATTATATACAATATGATATCTTTTGCCGATACTCCTTTTTTGAGTTCACCATCAATAGTTATCCTCATTTTTTTGGGTTTTGGCTGCATGATACATTGTGAAGCAAATACCATTTCAATTTCACTTGTCCCTATGCCAAATGCAACACTACCAAATGCCCCATGAGTTGCTGTATGGCTGTCTCCACAAACAATAGTCATTCCGGGGTGTGTTATGCCTAGTTCAGGGCCTATCACATGCACAATTCCCTGGTAAGGGTGATTTAATCCATAAAGTGTAATTCCATGGTTATTGCAATTTTGTGTAAGTTTATCAACTTGTGATCTTGATAATAGGTCTTTAATGGGCAAGTGCTGGTTTAATGTAGGCACATTATGATCAGCTGTAGCTACTGTATTCTGAGGCCTGAATACGGTAATTCCTCTTTTTTCCAACCCACTAAAGGCAACAGGGCTGGTTACTTCATGAATTAAGTGTTTGTCGATATACAAAACACTGGGACCATTTTCAATTTGTTCTACAACATGACTATCCCAGACTTTGTCGAATAGTGTTTTTCCTTCCAATTTTTTAAGTTTTAAAAGATTATATAATTTTATTTAAGGCATCAATTAGTGCTTCGACTGATGCTGTAATGACATCGGTATTCCCCGAGAACCCATAATAATAATTATTTTTATTTTCAATTTGTACGTGAACTTTACCCTGGTCATCACTTCCTTTTGTAATGGCTTGTACTAAATATTCTTCAAGCCGAAAATTGTGATGGACAAGTTCCTTAATTGCTTTAAAAGAAGCATCAACCGGGCCATTTCCATCCGATGTTTTTGTAAACGGTTCACCATTAATATTTAGTGTTACAGTAGACATCGGTATGGTAGAGTGTCCACATAGAACTTGCAGGTGCTCCAATTTTATTTTTTTCTCTTTTTTAGTATCAGAGATACCTAATAATAATTCAAGATCTTCATCCTTAATATTTTTTTTCTTATCTGCCAGGTTAAGGAATTTTTCATATACATTACTTAGTTGTTCATCTGATAAACTATGTCCTAACAGTGACAGCCTGTGTTTTAATGCAGCTTTCCCGCTTCTTGCTGTTAAAATAATAGATGACTCGTTAATTCCCACATCAACGGGGTCAATAATTTCATAATTTTCACGGTTTTTTAAAACACCGTCCTGGTGAATTCCTGAAGAGTGGGCAAATGCATTTCGTCCAACAATAGCTTTATTTGGTTGAACAGGCATATTCATAAGACTTGATACAAGACGACTGGTGTTAAAAATATTTTTTGCATTAATGCCTGTTTCTATACCTAAATGTTTTCGGCTTTTAATTGTCATTACCACTTCTTCAAGCGAAGTATTACCTGCTCTTTCACCAATGCCGTTAATGGTAACTTCAACTTGGCGTGCCCCATTAATAACTCCGGAAATTGTATTGGCTGTTGCCATACCTAAGTCGTTGTGGCAGTGTGTTGAAATTACAGCTTTATGGATACCTTTAACGTTTTCCTTAAGATATTTTATTTTTTCTCCATACTCAGAAGGCAGGCAATATCCGGTAGTATCGGGGATATTTACCACAGTAGCACCGGCTCCAATAACGGCTTCAACTACTTTTGCAAGGTATTCATTGCCAGTCCTGCCTGCATCTTCAGCATAGAATTCAACATCTTCTACAAACTTTTTGGCATATTTAACACAGGCAATAGCTCTTTCAAGAATATCATCTTCGTTTGAATTGAATTTGTATTTAATATGATAATGTGATGTTCCTATACCTGTATGAATACGTTTCTTTTTTGCATAATTGAGCGAATCAGCAGCTACTTCAATATCTTTTTCAACCGCCCTTGTTAGCGCACAT
>CAZWGG010000723.1:2169-3021 GCA_964633305.1 uncultured Bacteroidales bacterium | reverse complement strand
CTCTCTATCACATATTTCAAATATTCACAACTGCCAAATGAAACAATATCCAGAACAATATCCTGGGTTCCGATAATATCAACGTGTCTGTCAAATATGCCAGGCACACCACCCTCTGCACCACAACCTGCAGGAACAGTTTCTTCAGTACCCCATTGGTTTCCTTTTAAATATTTATACGTATAATAACCCGGGGCTAATGACAAAGTCACACCATAAACAGAGTCCCCCATATGTGTGAGCCCAACGGCTGACGGATTCCAGTTTGACTGGGGGAAGCCACCTGCAATATGAGGCCCGTCTGTGGCTAATTCCACCCCATTCATATCTACTCTGAAGGTCACATTTATATTTGCACATCCACTGAATGGGGTAGTTATTACAGTTTGATCAGGCTCTGTTGTAACAAAATAAACACGATCATAGTACCCGGGCATACCAGGATTTTCAACCCCACAGTATGGTGACACATATTCCCAATCCGATCCATTTAAAAACTTGTATTTATATAGCTTTTGAGGAAGCGAAAGTGTTACACTATAAATCTGATTACCAATATGAGTTAGTGTTATAGCAGATGCATCCCAATATGCACCCGGAAAGTTACCTGCTAAATGTACTCCATTTGGCGATACTGTATGGCCTGACATATCAACACTAAATGTGATAGTATATTTTGAAATTTCATTACAACTACCAAAACCAACAGCAGGTAAAATAGTATCGGTATCGGGAACAGTAAAAAACCTGTTTGAATCGGCATTCATACATTCTCCGGTTAACCTTTCCAGTCCGTTCCACCATGTACCCCTGATAAACCTGTATTGTACTTCTTTACCTTTTGGGAGGTTC
>CAZWGG010000723.1:0-2069 GCA_964633305.1 uncultured Bacteroidales bacterium | reverse complement strand
ATGGTTATCGAGTAAATACCGTCTCCATCATAATTCATTTCAATACCATCGGGGACCCAGTAGTGTGGACCACTGAAATTGCCGGCAAGGTGCATAACACCATCCCAAATATCAGTTACAGACATATCTACTTTGAAAGTCACGTTCACTTTTTCCAACACATCGCATGAACCAAAACCAACAGCAGGTAAAATAGTATCGGTGTCAGGAACGGTAAAAAACCTGTTTGAATCGGCATTCATACATTCTCCGGTTAGCGTTTCCAGTCCGTTCCACCATGTACCCCTGATAAACCTGTATTGTATTTCTTTACCTTTTGGGAGATTCATGGTTATCGAGTAAATACCGTCTCCATCATAATTCATTTCAATACCATCGGGGATCCAATTGTTTGGAGCTCTGAAGTTACCGGTAAGGTGCATCCCTCCATTCCATACATCAGTTACAGACATATCTACTTTGAAAGTAACATCTACTTTATTATACGTTCCAGGATCAAGCAAATCACAAGTTCCGAAAGCATAAGATGGTAAAGTATAATCTGCCCCAGGGACTGTGAAATAACGATTGTTATTATCGTTGCCGCATGCATCCGGTAATACTTCACTATTGCTCCAATTTATTCCGTTAACATATCTGTATTCAATTTCTTTACCAACCGGTAAACTTATTGTACAGGAGTAAATGTTGTTACCTTCCGGAATTAGTTGAATTCCATCGGGCACCCAATAGTTTTGGTTGCTGAAATTTCCGGCAAGGTGAATTCCCTCATCTGATATCCAAATATTTTGAGCATCTACCTTAAAGGTGACATTTACCATTGGTATTGAATCAAACATTAAACTTACCGGAGGAAGGATTGTATTCACTGCAGGCACAATTATTTCCCTGTTAAAATTCACGTTACGTGAAGCCTCCGGAACAGATTCCGCATCGTTTATTGTATTTCCATTAACAAATTTATACTCAATATGCTTGTTTTGAGGAAGTTTTACTGTAACAGCATAAATATTTCCCCCGACAGGAGATAATTCAATTCCATCTGCCTTCCAGTGATTTGGCTGAAAGAAATTTCCCATAACATGGAGGCCATCAGGAGATACTGTTAATCCTGTTGTATCAACCTGGATTGTCACATCAACCGAAGGATATATTTTTAGATATCCAATGTTTATTCCAGAATTGTCAAATGTAAGCTTAAGTGAATGTTCTCCTTGTGTGAGGTTAATATTGTTTACAAAAATGCTTTGCCAATTTTGTTTACTACCTGTGTTTTGTGCAGTAACAGGCCCTGTTACATCTATATCATCAACCAACACATGAAATGTTCTTTCTGTTAATTCACTGGAAATACTTGTTTCTAAACTATAAATTCCTGATTGGGTTACATTTACAGTATAATTTATCCATTCGTTTTCACAGGTTTCAAAAACATTAAATCCGTTTGATTCCGGATTTGAACATGTTGTAATATCAACACCATCATTTCTATAAATAAATCCTGAATTCCAATCAGTAAAAGGATTAATGTTAACCGTTTGATATATTGAATCGCTATAAGCAATTCCGTTTGCTCCCATATCATAGTTTACCGCATCGATTCTTCCGGGAATTGTATGGTCAGAAAATGGAATAGTTACTGTGTGAAAATCAGGCCGTAACAAGGCATCTG
This sequence comes from uncultured Bacteroidales bacterium, assembly GCA_964633305.1. GTDB lineage: Bacteria > Bacteroidota > Bacteroidia > Bacteroidales > UBA10428 > CAZWGG01. Next base: position 397 of record CAZWGG010000723.1, on the reverse strand, counting down.
TGACATCTTTATTTTCAATAATGTTTTCAAACCGTGTACTGTTTGATAATTCGAGTAAATAGGTTAAAGCATCATTGACACTGGGCTTCGGGCCTGTATTTAGCCAATAGTCCCTGATAATCCGATAATTTTCAGGATATTGCATAATGTATGTACCAGATATTGATTCAAATTTTTTATACGTCCATACCGACCATCCTATATTTCTTGTTTCTGAATCTCTTATATGTGCATTTAACCAGTGATTGGAATTTTCTCCGGTCTCACCGAGCCAAAGCGGTACAGTGTCATTTTCAGCAAGCATTACCTGGTTTTCAATTCCTAATACACCGGGTTTTGGTACTTCGCTCCAATAGTTATGTATTGAATATGCCATATTATTATCCCACTTAGGAGG
>CAZWGG010000722.1:0-3022 GCA_964633305.1 uncultured Bacteroidales bacterium | reverse complement strand
ATCAACAGTAATAGTTTGTCCTGTAACCACCTTATCCATTATGCCCTTTACTTGTGTTACACAAGGTATCCCCATTTCAATAGAAACAAGGCATATATGCGAAACCTTTGCGCCTGTCTCACATATAACTGCTGAAGCACTCATTAATGCAATGGTGTACATTGGATGACTTCGTGGAATAATGATAATAGATCCGGTATCTATGTTAATATCATTAACTTTATCTTTTATAACACAAGCTTTCCCTGTAACTTTACCCGGACATACCGCAATTCCAGATGCTATTTTATTCATTGTCATTTTATAATATTTATTTTATAGATTATTGATAAATTAATTCACTTTTTTTAATTGAGTTACTTGCACTTCAAAAATTTCAGATTTTTCTTCGTCAACAATAATAATCTCATTATCATTTTTAAAACAGACTGATTCAATTTTTTTAGTTCTAATTGGTATGCTATAAGCATTACCTTTAAAATAGTTATTTGAAAATTTAGGTTTTTCAAATAACCATATTGAATTATAAGTTATTATTATAACCTTTTTACCATCATTGGTAGCATCTGCACCTGTAACTTGTCCTTCAATATTAAATTTTCCTATATATTTTAGGGGTTGTATTTTATTTGTTTTAGTATTTTTAACCTTATATAGCTTTGTGAAACTGTCACTTCTGTGCTTTGTTAACACAAATAATGATTTTCTGGCATAAAAAAGCCCTTCGGCATCAAAATTAAAGTTTTGATAATCCGGAAATTTCTCCTGATCAGGGTATTTAATATAAAGCCTTTTCCATGAAGTTGTTTTGTTCATGTTAAATGAAGGTTCAGAAACATAATATAAAACAATATCTTTTCGGGAATTGGAATTATTGCCAATATCTCCGATGATAATATTATTTTTTTCATCAATTGTAATATCTTCCCAATCTATATTAAAGGCATTATATATATCTATATATGGTTTTTTATTAAACCACGGGCCATAATATTGAATTTTGAAATCGCTGTTAATTCCAAATAATTTTGAACCATTTTGTGAATCACAAATCATCCAAAAAATAGAGTCATTAGTTTTACTTTTTACAATACCTGATATTTCAATTTGATCTATGCCCGGAATATTAATATTCCCCAATGATAATAATTGCAGGGTATCGCATGGGAGCAATTCTTGTGAATACCCCATGTTATGATATACAAGCAATTTTATGATTAGTATAAATGTTGGAAATTTATTCATCTGTTTATCCATTTAAATCCTATAGTACCATTAAAAACAATAATACTATTTTTGTGTAAAATGCTGATTTATTAATGAAATTTTCATCAACATTCAAAAAAAAGAATTTAGAATTGATATTTTTCAGGGTAATTTTGAATGCCAATTTCAGGATAATTCTTAATAAGAAAATTATTGTTTTCTACATAATACTTTTGGATTTTATCAAAAAATGATTCAAATGAATTACTCTTTCTGTGAATCCTTTTATAAATAAAAAATAAAGGAGATGTAAATATTTTTTTATTCGTTAAGATATTTAACTTGTTGTAAAATATTTTATGTTCAGTTTCTAAATTTGTAATACTTTTTCTATATCGAATGTTAAAGTCTATATCTTCCAGATTTTCAACTTTATCTTCAAGCAGATTCTCTAATGAGTGAACAAACTGTTTAGGATTATTAATAAAATCTTCAAAAAGATATACTCTCACGTCATCGAATAATTCTGTATAAAGTTTTACAATTTCAAAATACTTGAAATTGTCTATATGAATTTTATTCCTGTAATAGGTTTTATAATTAGATGTATCAGGGCTCCTGGCAATATCTTCAAACTTGTAGCCAGTATCATAACCAACAGGATAACTGTAAAATTGTGTTATTGGCTGAATAACTGTAGGTCCTTCATGAACATATAATTTGTAAAATGACCGTAGTACATCAAACTGACCTCTTATAAACAAAATTATTGTGGCATTAGGGAATAGTTTTTTCAACCTTTTAGCAATACATGTTCGGTTTATATTATTGTATAAAGGATTACCGACTAATGTTTCACTTGAAATCAGAACTCGTCTATTACTAAATTTATCAAACTCTTTTCTAATTTCGTCTTCATCCAATAATGAATCATCCGTGTATTTGAGTTTTTCAAAAGAATGGTTTAAACCAATATATGTTTTAGGCAGAAATAAGGTATTATTTAATCTGGGGAAAATAACTTCCTGAAAGAATGTGGTTGCTGTTTTCATAATACCTATATGCAAAAAAACCTTTTCCATAATTTGATAAACTGTTAATTTATATAAATATATTAATCATCTTTTTTGCAATACCTTATTTACTTCCGGTATTTTTAATATTAAAAGAATGATTTCTTTAAAATGTTCCAGGATTTAATATAAATCCTGGCTATAATTTTATTCAACTTAAAATAATATTACGTTTTGGAAGTTTTACCTTTTAATAAACAAGCCGGCATTCAAATTATAACCCAGGCCATCCTTTGGTACATGCAGAAAATTTCGGTCTACGATAAAAGGATAATCTTCTTTCCATTTAATTAGGTGGACTACTCCTTTTTTAATTATATTTTTTTCATTAAAAATATAATCCCCTTGGTATTTTTTTGTACTTCCTTCTTCACATATACAGTTATAAACCTCAATATTGGTTACTATTGAATTTTCAATGGTATAAATTGTATTATTAGTAAAGTTTTTGATCCAGAAATATTTGCAATTATTTACAATATTATTATAAAACCTAAAATCTTTATCTACCGAGCTAGTCCATATAGCCCCCATATAGCCATCGTTAACAATACAATGGTGAAAAGAACTATTTTTAATAGGTACAGTCCAATTTTCAGCATACCAGAAAATTCCGGACCAACGACAATTAGAAAAAATACAATGTTCAATTTCAGTATTGTGACCTCTAGATAACACCGCTACCTGAACCGGTAATGCATCCTGATCGCCAAGGAACATGCATTGAGATACCTTTAGATCGG
>CAZWGG010000721.1:2664-3023 GCA_964633305.1 uncultured Bacteroidales bacterium | reverse complement strand
TGCTGAGAATTATGCACAGAACATTCTTATCGGCTTTGCACGGTTAAAAGGTAAAACAATTGGTATTCTTGCGAATCAGCCAAAAGTATTAGCTGGTACACTTGATATTAACTCTTCAGTAAAAGGATCCCGTTTTATTCGATTCTGTGATTCATTTAATATTCCTATTCTGACACTTGAAGATGTCCCAGGATTTCTCCCTGGTGTTGACCAAGAGCACAATGGAATAATCAGGCATGGGGCTAAACTACTGTATGCTTATGCAGATTCAACTGTTCCGAAAATAACTGTAATCCTTCGTAAATCATATGGTGGAGCCTATTGTGTAATGAATAGCAAAAACTTAGGAGGAGATTTCA
>CAZWGG010000721.1:0-2645 GCA_964633305.1 uncultured Bacteroidales bacterium | reverse complement strand
CTTTGCATGGCCAACAGCAGAAATAGCCGTAATGGGACCTGAAGGAGCGGTTTCAATACTTTACAAACGTGAACTGGCAGAAGCTGAAGACCCAATAAAGCTTAAAAAAGAACTCGCAGTGAAATACCGTGATGAAATTGCTAATCCGTATGTAGCCGATGAGAAAGGCTATATTGATGAGGTAATTGATCCTGCAATTACCCGAAAAAAACTTATTTCTGCATTTGAATCTCTTGAAAATAAACATGTTAGTGTCCCTTCAAGAAAACATGGAAACATTCCTTTGTAATAAATTGATTATAAAAAAGTATATTTGATTAATAAATACGAAATAAATTATTTTTTTTTGACATTGCAAAATAAAATAACGTAATTGCACATTGTGGCAATAATCTTTTAAAGAGTCACATTTTAACTCCTAGGTATGAAGATAAAAAGCTTGCTAATAGCAAATCGTGGAGAAATTGCCTTGAGGATAATATCAACGGCAAAAAAAGTGGGTATAAAGACTTTCGGGATAAAAACACTAAAAGAACCTAATGCTTTTTACCTGCGATCAGTAGATGAAATAATTGATTTCTCACAAACTATTGATGAGATACCAGAATTTTTAGATATTGAAAGAATAATCGAAGCGGCAAAAATCAATCAAATTGATGCCATTCATCCGGGTTATGGGTTTCTAGCAGAAAGTCCATATTTTGCCCAACGTTGCGAAGAAGAAAACATTATATTTATTGGCCCTTCTGCATCTGCTATCTACAAAATGGGTAATAAAACTATTGCTAAACAGATCGCCACCAAGCACAAAATTCCTTTGCTAAAGGGCAGTTTAGGAAATATTAAAAATACCAAAGAAGCTATTGAAATAGCTAAAAAAATTGGATATCCTGTAATTCTGAAAGCAGCAGCAGGAGGAGGAGGAAGAGGAATGCGAATTGTTGAGAAATCTTCGCAAATGGAAAAAATGTTTAAAATGGCCACCTCAGAAGCTGAAAAGGCTTTTAACGATCCGTCTGTTTTTATTGAAAAATATGTGCGTAACCCTCGCCATATTGAATTTCAGATAGTTGCAGATAAAAAAGGTAATTGCATTCATTTAGGCGAACGTGAATGTTCTATACAACGTAAACATCAAAAGTTACTTGAAGAATCTCCCTCTGTTGCACTTAATGAAGACTTAAGAAAAGAAATGGGAGAAGCCGCGATTCGCATTGCTAAGGGTGTAGATTACTATAGTGCGGGAACAGTTGAATTCTTACTGGATGATGATAAAAATTACTATTTCATGGAAATGAATACACGTATCCAGGTAGAGCATCCTGTTACAGAGATGGTGACCGGAATTGACCTCATCGAACTACAAATAAAAATTGCAGAAAACGAAAGTTTGCCCTTTAGTCAAAATGACATTAATTTGAAGGGTTGGGCAATTGAACTGAGAGTAAATGCTGAAGACGTACAAAGTGGTTTTTCTCCTAGCCTTGGTACCATTGAAAAAATTATTTATCCTAAGAGCAAAAACATAAGAATTGATTCGGGGGTAACAAATTTTTCAGTCGTCACACCATATTATGACTCCATGATTGCTAAACTTATTATACATGGAGAAACAAGACAAAAAGCTATCTCATCTTCAATAAATGCATTGAAAAAATTTTGGATAAAAGGAATAAAAACAACTATACCATTTTGTATCCAGGTATTAAACAACAAGAAGTTCAAGAAAGGTGATTTCAATACATCCTTTATTGAAAAAGAAATGGATAAGCTCTTTTACACTGAACCCGATTACGAAATGCTTGCTGCGTATGTAGCAGCATTCGACTTTGCTGCTGAATTAGAGACAGACCGCACAACTTATTTGAATTTTGAACAAGGGAAAAACATAAGTCCATGGGTATTAAATAAACGGGCACAATCACTTTAAAAAATTGTCTATGAAACTGTATTATCCAAGAAAAAAGAAACCGACAAACGAATATATCGCTGTTTCGGAAACGAATAAAAAATATAAAATTAATAACCCTTTTTGTGAAGAGGTTTTAATTAATAAAAAAAAGATTGATATAAAAATCTTTGAAAGCGAAGATGGATTCACATACCTGGTTTATAAAAACAAAAAATATCTTGTTGAAATTACCGAAAAAACACAAAATAAGTATACAGTATTACTTAATGGTGTAAGTTTTTCCTTTTCAATTGAATCTCCTATTTCATACAAACGAAAAAAATATCTTGAAAAACAACAAACTAAAAATAAAATAGAATCGGTTATAGCCCCTATGCCTGGCAAGATTATCGACTTGCTAGTAGAAGAAAATACTCAAATTAGAGAGGGAGAACCAATCGTTATTCTTGAAGCAATGAAGATGCAAAATGAAATAAATTCACATGTTTCAGGAAAAGTAAAAAAGATTCACGTAAAACAAAATGACTCAGTATCTAAAGATGAAGTCCTTCTTGAGGTTGAGAGATAATTTAAAAATAAGATTTTTTGTCCTTATAATTGAAAAAGAAATAGATAGCGGAAAAACTAATAATATAGTTAATAATCCATAGTTGATTACTTTCTGAATTAAAAAACCTTTAAAAAATGCCAGATATGTTTATAATTTTTTAATATTAAAAGAAAAGCAGCAACA
>CAZWGG010000720.1:0-3027 GCA_964633305.1 uncultured Bacteroidales bacterium | reverse complement strand
AAGGTTCCATAAATCGGCCCCAAAATAGTTACCTTCAGCAAAAATGATATGATTGGTATCAACATTACGTATCGAATCGGTAATGGAAACATAAAGATCCCGCAATTTCCATTTCTCTTCTTGTACATCAATTACTGTTTCATTAATAAGATCGAAACCTCCAATCCACGGTTCATCTTTATAATGTTCTGCAATATGTTTCCAAACTTTTGCGTTTAGCGGTTTATAATACTCATAGTTATCCCAAAGAGAGTTATTGCCAAGATAATCGGCATGCCCTTCTTTGTTTTGTGCACCAACAGCACAATGCATATCAAGAATAATATAAAGTTTGTATTCTGCGCACCAATCTACAAGACTGTCAACATATTTAAACAATATGTTCGTAAATTGTTCTTTTTCAGCATCATACACTTGGTTATAATGGAAAGGTATCCGTATTGAATTATAACCCAGATTAGCGATTGCTTCTATATCCTGCTTTTTAATAAAATTACTTCGCCACTCATGAAGAAAAAATTCTAAATTTTCTTCCGAGCCTAACAGGTCCAATAATTCATTCTTAAAATTAGTAGGAGCATCAAATTTTTGATCATTCAGTCCCCATAAATAGCCCTCAGTAACTAACCAATTGCCTAAAGCTAAACCCTTAAGCAAAACAGGTCCATCATCATTCACAATTTCCCTTTCTTCTCTCCGAAGAAATCCATAGTTTGGCTGACCTTGGCTTCCAACTAGTGAGAAAAACATAGCAGTAATAATGAATAATTTTTTCATAGGTTTAATTGATTTTAGTTTAATAGAAATTTAACAGAATAAAATAATTTTGATTTTGGCCGATAAGGATACGGTGGTTTACGATTTAAAACAAATAAATCTCACACTCATAAACACTCATTATTCTACTTAAAATCCCTTTTTCCATTTGTGTTGTTTGCGATAATCTTTTTTTTCTGATTATTTTTCCTCCATAGTTCATGAAGTAATCCTCGCTATAAACAAAAAATTTTGACATGATTGATATTAGGATTTTCAATTTATTTGCGGTGAGAAGGGGAACATTCACTGACTATTGCTTGGGTTGTCGATCTCGTCATCGTTTCTTCTTTATACATCGAAAGCCCAGAAGCTGTTTTCATTTTTTATTAGCATATTTTACATATTGTAAAAAAATTAGTTTAAAAAGTAGGGTAAGACTATTTTTGTTCGGATTAAGAATAACTAACTTTAATAAATATTTTTTTAGTTAGTTTCTAAGTTGCTATTAGATTGACAAAAGAAGAATTTAAAGTATTATTTGACACCTATTTTGATTCTGTACGCAGTTATTTATTTTATAGGGGTGCAGAAAAGGAAAAGGCTTCAGATTTAGCCCAGGATGTTTTTTTACGGATATGGGAAAAACAACTGGATGTTGATCTAAAAACAGCGCTCGGGCTTTTGTATAAAATTGCAGGGGATATGTTTGTGAGTCAATATCGGAGAGAAATGCTTGAACTGAATTTTAAGAAATCATTAAAAATTAATCACCATAATGATTCTCCGGAAAACCAGTTTCATTTTAACGAATTGAAGACAAACTATTCAAAAGCGCTGGCTAAATTAAACGAAAAACAACGCGTGGTTTTCTTAATGGCACGAATGGAAGGATTAAAATACAGTGAAATAGCACAACGACTGAATTTAAGTGTGAAAGCAGTTGAGAAAAGAATGAGTATTGCGTTGGCACATTTAAAAAAAGAATTACAAGAATAAATGACAAAAGAAAAGAAACATAATGAGCAACAAGATTACCTTTCAGAAGAAATCAATGATATGATTTCTGGAGCATATATAGATTGGGGGAAAAGAAAGGAACAGATATGGCCAGAGTTGGAAAAGAAAATGGGGGATACAAAAACCATTGGTACCAAGATAATTTTCAGGCCAGGGATAAAATTGGCAGTAGCAGCAGTATTATTGATTCTCATTGGAATACCGGTTTTTTTCCAGTTATATACCAAAACTGTATATATTCCGCCTGGAAAACAAAGCAGCATATACCTGCCTGACGCTTCCAAAGTAAAAATAAATGCCCAATCTACATTAACGTACAAACCTCTTTTATGGAAATTTTCACGTCAAATAAAATTTGAAGGAGAGGCATATTTTGAAGTTCAACCGGGGGAAAAATTTGAAGTTTTTTCCAGTATGGGCAAAACAAATGTGTTGGGTACAACTTTCAATATATATTCACGTGATAATGATTACCAGGTGGTATGTGTTTCAGGTAAGGTTAAAGTCACAGAAAATAAAAATAATAAAGAAGTAATTCTGAACCCCGGCCAGAAAGCAGCCTTAAATAAGCGGGGAATATTATATATACAATCGGATATAAATACCGGACAATCCCTGTCGTGGTTAAATAATAAGTTTAGTTTTACATCCATTCCATTACCAAAGGTTTTTGAAGAAATTAGCAGGCAGTATGGTATAAAAATTACAGTTTCAGGGAGTATTGATTATATATATACCGGCACTTTTAATAAAAGCAATTCGGTTGAAAATGTTTTAAACCTAGTTTGCCGGCCATTTGACCTACGATTTACAAAAAAATCGGGAAGCGAATTCATTATTTTAAAAAACAATTAGAAAGGATGTTCTTAAAAGACCTTAAATCCAAAGATTTATGAGAATGAACTATAAACCATTATATTGGTTTGTCACTTTTGATATAGTAAAGAATTTTCGGATTTTTTTTTCTCTTAAGAATAACCATTTGGCATACAGATTTAAAATAAAAATTATCATTACAATTTTTTTTTCATGTTTTGTTGGTAAGGCATTTTCGCAAGAGTTAGTAGTTAAATATTTCAACACACCACTTAATGAGATACTAATATCGTTACGTGATAATTATGACCTTCAGATATCCTTTGACGACAAAAAACTTTCCGAATATAAATTAACCGTTAACAGGAAATTTGCTAATTCGTCTCAATTGCTTGATCATTTATTAAAAGGGTTGCCATTTACTTACGAAATAAG